>JALHTS010000237.1 GCA_022865965.1 Ignavibacteriaceae bacterium | reverse complement strand
TTCTTCAAGGGCTCTTTTCCCTCTTGCTATTGCGTGAGGACGATCTGTTCCCCATACTATAAGTTTAGCAACAAGAGAATCATAGTTAGGAGGAATTGTATAAGCCTGATAAATATGAGAATCAACTCTTACACCGAATCCGCCCGGCATATTAAGAGAAGTTATTTTTCCGGGTGAAGGTCTGAAATTATTTTCATAATCTTCAGCATTAATTCTAAATTCAATACTGTGACCTTTAGGCTGCTCCGGAAGCACTTCAACTTTTTCTCCGCTGGCAACTAGAATTTGTTGTCTTATTAAGTCAACTCCCCATACAAATTCAGTAACAGGATGCTCAACCTGAATACGAGTATTCATTTCCATAAAATAAAAATTATGATGCTTGTCAAGTAAGAACTCTATCGTTCCTGCACCTTCATAATTAACCGACTTAGCGCCAAGCACCGCAGCTTGTCCCATTTTTTCTCTTAAGACGGCATCAAGAGCAGGAGAAGGAGCTTCCTCGATAAGTTTTTGATGTCTTCGCTGAACAGAACAATCTCTTTCGCCATAATGATAAACATTTCCGAATCTGTCACCCATTATCTGAAATTCGATGTGACGGGGATTCTCAAGAAATTTTTCAATGTAAACTGCAGAATTACTAAAGGCGGCCTCGGCTTCTGTCTGAGCTGTTTGAAAAGCTTTATCAAAATCTTTTTCTTCCCAGACAATTCTCATTCCTTTACCGCCGCCGCCTGCAGAAGCTTTAATTATAACAGGAAAGCCAATTTCATGCGCAAGCTTTTTGCCTTCCTCAGAACTATCAATTACTCCATCACTTCCGGGAATAACAGGAACACCATTTTTCTTCATCGTGTCTTTAGCAAAAGATTTATCTCCCATCGCTCTTATCATATCAGGTGAAGGTCCGATAAACTTAATATTAGATTCAGCGCATATAGCCGAAAAGTCTGCATTCTCAGCAAGAAAGCCATAGCCGGGATGGATAGCATCTGCACCTGTTATATTGGCAGCTGAAATAATAGCGGGAATTTTTAAATAACTTTCTTTTCCAAGAGCGGGTCCTATGCAAACAGCTTCGTCTGCAAAGGTAACGTGAAGTGATTCTCTGTCTACCTCAGAATAAACAGCAACTGTTTTAATTCCAAGTTCTTTACAGGTTCTGATTATTCTTAGTGCGATTTCGCCGCGATTAGCAATTAAAATCTTATTAAACAAATTTTTCTCAAAAATATTATTTGGTCATTAAGTTTGAATCAAAAACAGCGGCTGATTATACTCAACCGGTTTGCCGTTTTCAACAAGAATTTTTACGATTTTTCCACTCATATCCGATTCAATCTCATTCATCAATTTCATGGCTTCCACGATACAAAGCACAGCGCCGGAAGAAATAGTATCTCCAACCTGGACATAAGAATCTGCATCAGGAGCGGGTGCTCTGTAAAAAGTTCCAACTATCGGCGATTTGATTTCGTGTAATCCTGCAGATGCTTCTTCTTCTTTTTGAACAAGAGCTTTTGTTTCTTTAGATTCAATCGGCAGTGTTTGTGTAATTGGGGCTGCAGTCTGAAAATTCTGCATCGGTATTTGAGAAACTCTGACTTTTTTAGCTACTTTTATTCTGATTCCGTTCTCTTCAACTTCAAGATCAGTAACTTCACTGTTTTCAATAAGTTTAATAAGTTTTTTAATTAAATTTATATCCATTTTAATTCCTTTATTTAGATTTTACTCTTTCTACATACTGCCCTGTTCTTGTATCTACTTTCAAAATATCATCAACATTAATAAAGAGGGGAACATTAACCGTTGCAGCTGTTTCAAGCGTTGCCGGTTTCAGAGCACCTGTTGCTGTGTTACCCTTAAATCCCGGTTCAGTATGAGTTACTCTAAGATAAGCAAAAGTCGGAGGTTCTACATTTATTATTTCATTTCCATTGAAAAGAATTTCTACTTCTTCAGCTTCTTTCAGATAAACTACTCCGTCACCAAATAATTCTATGGGTATATTTATTTGCTCGTAAGTATCATTATCCATACAAACAAGAAATTCGCCTTCACGATAAAGGTATTGATATTTTCTTCTTTCAACTCTAACAATTTCAATGCCTTCACCGGAACGAAATGTATTTTCAAGCACTCTGCCGGTTTTAAGGTTTTTTAAAGTTGATCTGACAAAAGCTCCACCCTTGCCGGGTTTTACATGTTGAAATTCTACAATAGAATAAAGATCATTCTTAAATTTTATTATAAGTCCGTTTCTGAAGTCTGAAGTGTCTGCCATTTTTCCTGAAATAAATGTTAATTAAAGGTGGAAAAAAATAGATATATGCCCTCTGAAAGTCAAGAAATTAAATAAATGAAAATTAGACAAAAAAGCCCCGAAAATGATCAATTCCGAGGCAAAATTGGCTAAAAATGACCAATTATTGATCAATTTGTAATAAGTATCTATCCACTGAAGCAAAGGCTGCGGATGTTTTATAATCATCTTTAATGGATTGGAGCAATTCTTTAGCTTCTTCTTTATCACCAGCTGAAATATAATTTATTGCAGCTTGAAGGAGATATTCGGGTCTTTGAATGTTATCTTTAGAAACTCTTGATGCACTCAGATAAAGATCTGCTGCTTTCTTATACTCAGCTTTAACTGAATGGTATGCGGCCTGCCCTGCGTAAGATGTTGCTTTATACATATCTATACTACCGCTATAATCTGAGTAATATTGATATGCTTCTTCGGTTCTTCCAAGAAATGAATATGAATTGGCAAGATAAATTTTAGCAGTTTCACCGTTTTCAGTACTGCCGTATTTTTCAACTATACTTTTGAGACCGATTATATTTGTTCCCTGCCTGCCTTCTATTGCTTCAAGAAAAGCACCTGAATCATAAAGGTCCATTATGCGTGATAGTTCAAGTCCAGCTGTTTCATTAGTTTGTGATTTTTGATTGATGAAATAGAATACCGCCAATACAACTACTACTAAAATACCTCCATATATAAGTATTTTGTTTTTATTCTCTTCAAAAAATTTTAGTGATTTATAATAAGACTCAACCAATTTGTCCTGTTTAATTTCTTTCCTGGCGAGTTTTTTCTTTTTAGTTAACATTAGAAAATCCTTAATTCTTAAGAAAAATTATTAAAAGTGTGGCAAATTTAATACAGAAAGGATATACTTCAAAAGATTTAGTGGATATGTTTGCAATTCACTTTAGGATGAATTAATTCCGGCTTTTATCTTTTTACTTTTATCTTGTTTTTTGTTTCTTATTCCGGTACGCCCGGCAGGATTCGAACCTGCAACCTTTAGAACCGGAATCTAACATTCTATCCATTTGAACTACGGGCGCAAACTATTTTAACCCAACTTATGCATCCTTTGAAATATTGGAATTTTGCACTACCTGCCTGGTAGGCAAGATGGAATTGACCTATTTGTTACTTTATTCCAGTAATATGCAAAGCCTGCCGGGATTTATTAAGATGCGCTTACAAACCTATTCTTATGTGATTAGAATATATCCACGCACTATTGCTTCTGTAAACTTCAATTCTATAAGCTCCGGAATCTGTCACTAAAAATTCTGCGTCAATCCCTTCAACTGTCTCTATCAATTTACCGTTTTTAATCAGTCTGATCGAACCTTCAAGTGCAGGTAAAAGAACTTTAAGAGCAACTTCACCTTTTGGGTTAAAGGAATCTCCCATTCTATATATTTTTTTTCTATCTTCAGCGAAAAATCTAAAACCCTTAGATTCGCCATGATAATCATTTGCGATAAAACTTCTGCCTTCTTTCATTGCATTATATATCAGCCATTTTGCTTTATTAATGGCTTTGAGCGAGTTGCCTTTTTTTATCTCTTCATCAAGCAGAACGTGAGTATGAACTGACTTAAACAAAACTTTATACGGAAAGATTTCTACTTCCATAAATCCAAGCAGATTATGCTTGTGTGCATGTGCATCAACTCCGCCAATTGCAGTTACTTTTCGCTCAAGATTAAGTTTATCCCAAATTTCAAGCGTTTCCTTTGGCGGTGCTTCAATTGTTCTCAGCGGATGAAGAAATGATCTGTATTTATTTTCTTCTGTTAGATTTTCCATCCATTCGGACATATGATTCCAGATTTCAATTCCATCAAATTCCTTTATACTCCAATCGACCCACGGAAAAGGCGGATGCTCTTTCATGTGAGTTCTTTTTTCGTGAGGATGCGCAAGAAATCCAACACCGCCTGATTCTTTTACTTTCTTCACATATTCCTTTGCCGGTATGCGTGTAGAGAAAGCCTCATCAATTCCAAAAGCTAAATAATGATTTTTATTTTCTTTATCGTTTAACTCAACGCCAACAAGAAAAAGAGTGTTGCCATACCATTTTTCATAACCTTCTTTAAGTGCGCGAAGTGTATTATGATCGGTAAGGATAATAAAATCTAAACCGACTTCCTCAGCAAGCTTTGCAATATCCGGAACTTCGCCGGAGCCGTCCGAAAAAACCGAATGTACGTGCAATGTACCTGTATATTCAAACATTGTAAGTCTATTATTGGATGCGCAAAGATAGATATATTACATTACTGAGAAAAGGAGGAAATGATATGCTAAAAACTTTTAGATTAAATTATAAGATGTTTGAAATGTTAAATAAACTGTAATTTCAAAGAAAGCTCAATGCCTGATTTCTATCAGGCATTAATTTATTCTTCTAATGTTTCAATCAGCGTGGTATACTTTGAAGTACCGCCGACAGTCATATCACTAATTTTATTGATGAGTATATTTAGCCTTTCGTCTTCACTATCATCAAAAGCTTCGTACGCTTCAAGTGAAACAAAGGTATAAATTTCCTGGAAACTGTTTGTTTTACCTTTTATCTCATAAACATTATAAGATTCTATACCTTCCTTTTTCAATACGTTTTTTATTTCTTTTACTGTTTTCAGATATTCATTTTTTTGCTCTGGTAAAACGTCATATTGAATTGTAAAAAGAACTTTTGCCATTTTAGCTCCGGATATTATCTAAAAAAATTAATTGGAATTTGGCCGGTAAAAATAACTTTTGCCGGTCCAGTTAATGATAAATTATTTACTTTTTGATCTTCAACACTAAAATCAACAATTAACTGATCGCCGCTTCTTGGAATAATTTTAACGGGCGGCTTTAAACCAAACTTAACAAAACTTATTAAGGCTGCTGCCACAGAACCCGTTCCGCAAGCCCAGGTTTCGTCTTCTACTCCCCTTTCATAAGTTCTGATATAAATCTTTTCATCCTTGATCTGAATGAAATTAACATTAGTTCCTGCAG
>JALHTS010000236.1 GCA_022865965.1 Ignavibacteriaceae bacterium | reverse complement strand
TTCATAATCGGAATTTGGGGTGGTAAAGAAAGAATTTATGCTTCAATTAAGTTTTTCATATACACAATGGCGGGAAGTTTACTGATGCTTGTTGCCATAATTTGGCTTGCTGTTTATGCATCAGACGTTACAGGATATTTTACAACTAACTTGCTTATACTTTATTCTATAGCTCCCGATATTTCAAAAGACATTCAGAACTGGATGTTCCTTGCTTTTGCTGTAAGCTTTGCAATAAAGGTTCCGTTGTTTCCGTTTCATACATGGTTGCCCGATGCTCACGTTCAGGCACCAACTGCCGGTTCCGTTATACTGGCAGGAGTTTTACTTAAAATGGGAACTTATGGATTGTTAAGATTCAATCTTCCGCTTTTCCCCGATGCAAGTCTTTATTTTGCTGGAATGATTTCGGTACTTGCTGTTATTGGAATTATTTACGGTGCATTGGTTGCAATGGTTCAAACGGATATGAAAAAGCTAGTTGCCTATTCATCGGTTTCGCACTTAGGATTTGTTGTTCTCGGAATTTTTGCAATGAATCAGGAAGCAGTTCAAGGCGCTATAATTCAAATGGTTAATCACGGTCTCTCAACTGGCGCATTATTCCTTTTGGTCGGTATTATTTATGAAAGAACCCATACTCGTGAGATTGCTGATTACGGTGGAATAGCCAAGCTTGTTCCATTTTATTCTTTTGCTCTTTTATTTGCCTCATTATCATCTATCGGATTGCCGGGCTTAAACGGCTTTATCGGTGAATTTTTAATCTTACTTGGAGCATTTCAGTCAAATGTTTTAGGCAGCTGGTGGTATACAGTTTTTGCCGCATCGGGCGTAATATTTGCCGCTGTTTATTTGTTGTGGATGTATCAACGAGTTGCATTTGGTGAAGTTACAAATCAAAAGCTGCTCGGGCTAAAAGATATGAACGGAAGAGAAATTTTTGTGATGATTCCTATCTTCATCTTCATAGTGTGGATTGGAATTTATCCGAGTACATTCTTAAAAGTATCAGAAAAGACTACACAAAAAATTATTCACCAGGTATTTACTCCTGATAAAGTTACGTTGAAATAGTCTTTGAGAATATCTAATATAAAAATACCCGGTATCTTTATTCTGATACCGATTCTTCTTCCTACTGAATTATTCGCAGCCAGCACAAATGGGGTTCATCCTCTTCCACATCCAATAATGGTATTGCCTTTTTTATTGCTTTTGGGAATGATTGCAACGGGTCCCTTATTCTACCATCATTTCTGGGAAAGAAATTATCCTAAAATTGCAATCTTTCTTGGATTAATTACAACGGTTTATTATCTGTTCGTTTTGAACGATACTCTTTCGCCTGTTCACACTCTTGCCGAATATCTTTCATTCATTGCATTGTTAAGCTCATTATTTGTTGCCTCAGGCGGAATACTGATAAATATTGATCGTAAATCGACACCAATGTTAAATGTACTTATTTTACTTTTTGGTTCCGTAATAGCCAACATTATTGGAACAACAGGTGCTTCGATGTTGTTGATTCGCCCTTTTATTAAATTAAATAAAGACAGGATTAAACCTTATCATATAATATTTTTCATATTCTCGGTAAGTAACATTGGCGGCGCACTTACTCCAATTGGTGATCCTCCGCTTTTTCTTGGATTCTTGAAAGGAGTTGAGTTCTTTTGGGTGATTCAACACGTTTGGTATATCTGGTTACCAACGATTCTTGTTCTTATGGCAATTTTTTATGTTGTAGATTCAAGAAATAAAATTCAAGATGATAAGCAGTATTCAAATAGTTTTGAGTTTAAAGGATTTAAAAATGTTATCTATCTCTTAATAATTATTATCTCTGTATTCATTGATCCGGCAGTTATGAGTGGGGTCCCGAGTTTTTATCCGCTTCCATTTGGTATTCGTGAAATAATTATGTTTACTGTTGTTATCCTCGCATATAGGACTGCAGACAAAGAAATACTAAAAGCCAACGAGTTTGATTTTGAACCAATTAAAGAAGTGGCATATTTATTCGTTGGAATTTTTGCTACGATGATCCCGGCATTGCAGCTAATTGCTCACGAAGCAAATGTATATGGGGAGAAATTAACTCCAGGCATTTTCTTTTGGGCAACGGGAAGTCTATCTGCATTTTTAGATAATGCTCCAACGTATC
>JALHTS010000235.1 GCA_022865965.1 Ignavibacteriaceae bacterium | reverse complement strand
TTATCACGGCAACGACGGAACAAATATGCCGTGGAATGATACAGCTCAGCTAAATCTAATGCATCCTGAAGTACGTGAGTCGCTTATCCAGACTATCATTCACGTTGCCAGAAAAACCCCCATCATTCGTTTTGATGCGGCTATGACACTTGCCAAAAAACACTACCAGCGATTATGGTTTCCAATTCCCGGTACAGGCGGTGCAATACCTTCACGTTCCGATTATGCTTTAACACGCTCACAGTTCGATGACGCCATGCCGCTGGAATTCTGGCGTGAAGTTGTTGACAGAATAAATGCCGAATTGCCTAACACTCTTCTTCTTGCAGAAGCTTTCTGGCTTATGGAAGGTTATTTTGTCCGTACTCTTGGAATGCATCGCGTTTATAACAGTGCTTTCATGCATATGCTTATGAAAGAAGAAAATGAAAAGTATAAGCTGCTTATAAAAAATACTCTTACTTTCAATCCGGAAATACTAAAACGCTATGTTAACTTTATGAGCAATCCCGATGAAGAAACTGCCGTAAACCAGTTTGGCAAAGGGGATAAATATTTCGGCGTAGCAACTTTATTGATTACTCTGCCGGGTCTTCCAATGTTTGCACACGGACAGATAGATGGTTACTCTGAAAAGTATGGAATGGAGTATCAAAGATCTTATTACAACGAAATTCCTGATGATCATTTAATCCGACGTCATGAGAAAGAAATTTTTCCGCTTACAAGAAAACGACATTTATTCAGTCAGGTTGAAAATTTTGAGCTTTATGATTTTATTTCTCCAACAGAAGATGTTAATGAAAACGTTTTTGCTTATTCAAATCGATCAGGAAACGAGCTGGCTTTAGTACTTTACAATAATTCATATATTGAAGCTTTTGGAAGCTTCAAATATTCGGTAGATAAAGTCCAGAAAAATAATTCAGTAAACAATACAACAATAGCAAATGCACTTTCATTAAATGGTAATCATTCATTCTTTTATTCGTGCCGTGATTACGCAACCAACCTTTATTATCTCATTTCGGGTGAGGAATTCCACCACAATGGATTTCATTTACATTTGAGAGGATACCAGTTTAAAGTCCTTCTGGATTTTAATGAGATTAATGACTTTGACGGAAAGTACAGAAGATTATATGATCACCTCGGCGGAAGAGGCGTTGAATCGTTGGATAAAGCTTTAATGGAACTTAATCTTACTCCTTTTCATAATTCTTTCATAAATTTGTTTTCCACTTCAAATCTCGAAGAAATTGAACAAGTAATAAAAGGTGAAGCTGAACTGATTGATGATGAAATTATTAATCAGTTGAAAGATGTTATTTATAATCTGAATAAAGTTCTGCCTTCAGAAAAAAGCAACGAAGAACTTATTGAAGATTTTGAAAATAAAATCGAATCGTTAAAATCTTTTTATGATCTGTCAATAAAAATTGTATCGGCAAAAAGAAAAGATAAATGGGTCGAATATTTTGAAAATATTTTTTCTTTCAACTTACTGGAAGACAAGAAATCCGAGAATCATTTTTTCATAATTCACTCAATAGTCGAAGTTATTCTATCTACACAAATTAAAACACATTCTTCACCGGTCATTTTTCATGATTTAATGCTCTGGAAACCATTGTTCGAAATTATGGGTTATATTGGTTTAGGCAGTATCAGTGAGGTTTATTATAACCTTTTGATTGTTTTGTTTGAATCGGGATATATTCCTCACTATATAAATGCAGAGCAGATAAAATCGTCAGAAATGAAGAAGGGAAAATCTGATAAGAACAAAAAAGAAATTATCGACAAGGAACAATTCTGCTCAGATCTGTTCTCAAAAGATATCTCCAAAAACTTTCTTCTTGTAAATGAATATGATGGCGAGTCCTTTTTTAATAAAGAAAGATTTGATGTCTTAATTAAATGGTTGATCATTAAATCAACTATTTATACTATTACTTTAGAAAGTGGAAAGAAAGCAAAAGAAGTAATTAAATATTATTCGGAATTGTATAATTCGCTGATTGAACAATCAAGAAAGAGCGGATATAAAGTAAATGATTTCATTAAACAAAAGTTTTGATAAAGCTCTTAAGTGACAATATTTACGATTATCAACTGAAAAATATTACTTCACTTACCTTACGCAACATGACTATAATCCAGTCATTCTGGCTCGTTCCGGCAGAACGGAGTTCTGACGAACTTGTCCAGAATCTGAAATATACTCTAAACTCAAAGATTCCGGACTCATTTCATTCGCCGGAATGACCTCTTGCGTAAAGTGAGTTACTTCAAATACTTTCCAACTGCATCTGCACAATTCTCACCATCAATAGCTGAAGAAACAATTCCCCCTGCATAACCGGCACCTTCACCGCAGGGAAATAAACCTTCGACTTCTGTATGCATTAATGATTCTTTATTACGCGGAATTCTGATCGGGGAACTTGTTCTAGATTCAACTCCAACCAAAATTGCTTCTTCAGAATAATATCCCTTCTTTTTTTTATCTAATACACTTATTGCTTTTTTTAATCGCGAAGAAATAAACTGCGGTAACTCCTTATGAAGTGAAGCAGAAGTTAATCCGGGTATATATGATGATTCTGGTAAAGATGAAGATAATTTTTCTGAAACAAAATCTGTTACACGCTGTGCCGGCGCACTTTGTGTTTTATTTGCTAGTTCAAATGCATTCTGCTCCAATTCTTTTTGAAGCATCAATCCTGAAAAAGGAAAATATTGATCATACTTACTCCATTCTTTCTCATTCACTTCAACAACAAATCCGGAATTCGCAAACGGAGAATTTCTTTTTGAGAGCGACATTCCGTTTACAACAATTTCACCGGGAGCAGTTGCCGCGGGAACAATAATTCCGCCGGGACACATACAAAAAGAATAGACTCCTCTATCATCAATATTGCAGGAAAAGTTGTAGGATGCAGAAGGAAGATTCGGATGTTTTTCTTTTGTATGATATTGAATTTCATTTATTAAATCCTGGGGATGTTCTATTCTTACTCCCATTGCAAAAGGTTTAGGTTCAATTTTTATTTTATTTTTATGCAGAAGATAATAGATATCTCTTGCCGAATGTCCTGTTGCAAGAATTACTGCATCACCTAAAAACTCCTGAACATCGTTTACTCTTACTCCGATAAGTTTATTCTCTTTCAGAATAAAATCAGTAACACGGGAATTGAAGTAAATCTCTCCCCCATTATTCAATATCGTTTTTCTTATGGCCGAGACTACTTTGGGTAATATGTTTGAACCAATATGCGGATGAGTGTCAATGCGTATATCGGGATCAGCACCGTGTTGAACGAGTATATCTAAAACTTTTTTAACATCACCGCGTTTAGTTGAGCGTGTGTAAAGTTTGCCATCGCTGTATGCACCTGCACCGCCTTCACCAAAGCAGTAATTAGAATCGGGATTTACAATGTGCTCCTGTTGAATAGCCCGGATATCTCGTCTCCTTGTTTGAACATCTTTCCCTCTTTCAATAATTACAGGTTTGATTCCAAGTTCAATTAATCGAAGAGCTGAGTACATTCCGCCTGGACCGAAACCAACAATAATTACTTTTTTATCTTCTCTTACAGGTTCATATCGGATCACTCTGTTTTGATCAATAGGTTTTTCGTCAATATAAACTTCAACTAAATACCGGAATACCACGAATTTACTTCTTGCATCAATTGACCTTTTTAAAAGAATAACTGATGAAATGTTATCTTTATCTGTTTTAAGATATTGAGATGATTTGAGAAGAAGAATTTTAGGAAGATTGATTTCTTCCGGACGAATTGTAAGTTCAATTTGCTTTTTCATTATGTCCCTGCCTACCGGCAGGCAGGCCCTGCCTATGAGGAAAATAAATAATTAGGAATCTGAAATTAGGAATTTATTTGATCAATACTAATTTCAGTTTATAACTCTTATTTCTTTTAGAATATTTATTTTTAATTTTTAATTCGTAATTAATAAATCCCAATTAAAAAATTGCTTTTGTAGATCCGCCATCAACCTGAATTGTAGTTCCAGTTATATAACTTGCTTTATTAGAGGCAAGAAAAACTATAAGAGACGCAATTTCCTCCGGTCCACCCAATCTGTTCATAGGAACGCCTTTTGCCATGTCAGTAAGAATTTCTTCATGAGATTTTCCGGAAAGTTTTGCACGATTTACTGCAAGTTCGTACAAGCGATTTGTTAAAGTATAACCCGGAGCAACATTGTTAACAGTAATATTTTTATTGCCGACTTCATTGCTTAATGATTTTGCAAATCCGGTTACACCTGCTCTCAACGAATTCGATAGCATAAGATTCTGCACCGGTTGTTTTACTGCAATAGAAGTTATATTAACAATTCTTCCCCATTCCTGTTTAATCATTTCGGGAAGGACAAGATGTGACAGCCTTACAACACTAAGCAAAACCTGTGCAAATGCATTGTTCCAGTCATCTTCTGAAAGATCT
>JALHTS010000234.1 GCA_022865965.1 Ignavibacteriaceae bacterium | reverse complement strand
TTCAAATTATTTGTTCAACTGCTTGATGAGATAAGAAATGAATCAGTTTCATTTGCATTTAAATTCTTCCCGCAAGCTCCGAGTGAGGTTCAGGAAAGACGCGGATCTAAGGTTCAAAGAGTGGTTGAGACCAAACAAGATACAGCTAATATTGGATTTACACCATCTCAACCACGGGCCGGGCAGCAAGGTGTAAAAGTTCAACCTGTTCGGGTTGAAGAAAAAATAGGCAGAAATGATCCCTGTCCATGCGGCAGCGGAAAAAAATATAAACAATGCCACGGTAGATAATCCGGGAATTAAACTATGAAAAAAATTGAAGCTATTATTCGTCCCTTTAAATTAGATGAAGTTAAAGAAGCCCTGATTGAAGAAGGAATTAAAGGAATAACAATTTCAGAAGTAAGAGGTTACGGCAGGCAAAAAGGTCATACGGAAACGTATCGTGGCGCCGAATACCAGATTGAATTTGTTCCTAAAATTAAAATAGAAATTATTGTTGATGATTCCCGTTTGGATAAAGCTGTTGAAGCAATTCTTCGAGCCGCCAAAACCGGACAGGTTGGTGACGGTAAAATTTTTATATCGGATATCAAAGAAGTAATAAGAATCAGAACTGAGGAATCAGGTACTCAGGCTTTATAGAAAAATATATGGACTTTTTCTTTTGTTTAATCTTTAATAGCTTCGAGTATGATGAGAAGATATTTTTCCCGCATTAAAGTTATCTCGCTTATTGCTGCAATTTCGTTATTCGCAGGGTGCAGTCTATGGCAGAATTTTACTACATTTTTTAATCTTTACTACAATACCAGTCTGCTTTTTGAAGAAGCTGAATCAGAAATTTACTTACAGAAGAGAGATTTGTTTTCAACGGAACCGCTCATAGTTTCAGGCGCCGCAAATACAAAGCTTGTAAAAGTTATTGAAAAAAGTTCTAAACTGCTTCAGTTCTATTCAAACTCGGCTTATGTGGAAGACGCTTTGATGATGCTTGGCAAATCATTTTTCTATCAGAAGAACTATCCAAAATCAAGAAGAAAATTTGAAGAACTGCTCGGAACAAATCCCAATGATGATATGAGATTGGAATCTGAACTCTGGATAGCAAAATGCAGTATGAATCTAAAGGAATTTACAAGCGGACTTACATTATTAGAACGTATCAGAGCAGAAGCAATTGAAGATGATGATGAAAGAATTACTCGTGAGACATACATTGAAGAAATAGTTTACCGTATCTCACAGGAAGATTATAGTCAGGCAATTCAACTAGCAGAGCAAATGATACCATATTCAAATTCAGAAATGAAATCAAGTATATATTTTGAACTTGGTAAATTGTACGCATTAATTGGTGACATTGAAAATGCAATATCTTCCTATGCAAATGTCTTTGAATATTCTCCTGATTTTGATCTTGAGATTGCAGCTAATATCAACTATGCAAAATCTTTAAGAGATGCTGATCGTGATGAAGAAGCACTTGATGTTTTCAGAGATATAAGAAGCGAAGATAAATTCAAAGAAAAATACAGTGAAATAGATCTTGAGACTGCTGTAACACTTGAAAAGTTAAACAGATTTGATGAAGCTCTGGAACAGTTCACAATGATCGATACTACATATAAAGGTACACCTGTTTCTGCAGCATCAAGCTATTTCAAAGGAAGAATTTACGAATACACATCAGTAAATTATGATAGTGCCGCCTTTTACTATCAAAAAGCCTCTACTTCAAATCCTCAAAAAGAATATGCCCAATCGGTGAAAGAAAAAAATCAGATATTTACTAAATATTTTAGTTTACGCAATCAGATTAATAATTATAACCGTCAATTGTTTTATTCGGAAAATCCCGAAGTGTTTGTTCAGGACTCAATAAATTATGTCCAGGATTCTGTAAAAATACTTTCCGATTATCTTGAAAAAAAAGAAATGCTTGAAATCTGGAGTAATGTGTTTAAACCCGATTCTAATGCAATTAAAGATTCTCTTCTGGCGCTCGATTCATTAAGAATTCAGGATTCACTTAA
>JALHTS010000233.1 GCA_022865965.1 Ignavibacteriaceae bacterium | reverse complement strand
TTCTTGAACTTTTTTTGCTGTTTCGGTTACTTCATTGTGTGAGAGTTTTTGGTCGGATATTCCGGAAGCATAATTTGTTATACAAGATATAGCTGCGACTTTCATTCCAAGACTTGAAGCAAATACAGCCTCATGCACAGTGGACATTCCGACTGCATCTCCTCCAAATTTGGAAATGAATTTTACTTCTGCCGGAGTTTCATAAGAAGGACCTTTTGTATACCAATAAACACCTTCTTTTAAGTTTATGTTTTCTTCCAGAGCTGCTTTTCTGATTAAATTATTAAGTTCTTCACTTGGAAAGTCCGGAAAAGAATTTTTCATATCCTCATTTGCTAAACCAAGCAATAGTGTTAATTCTTTTTTAATCTGGATACCATTGAAAGAAATGTTTAACATCAAATCACCGGGTTCAAGAAATGAACTTATTCCGCCGGCAGCATTTGTTAGTAAAATATTTTTACAACCTAGCTTATGAGAAATAAAGGGAGGAAGAATACATTCAGAAATATGATATCCTTCATAAAAATGAATTCTGCCGCTGAAGAGAAGAATTTTCTTTCCTTTGTGTGTTCCCCAGATGATTTTTCCTTTATGTCCTTCAACTGTTGAAGCAGGATAACCTTTAATTGAAGAGGTCGGAACCTCTTTTACAATTTCAATTTTGGTATCAAAGTTGCCTAATCCGCTACCGAGGATAATTGCGATTTCAGGATTAAACGGAGAGTGTTCTGCAATTTCTTTTATTAAATTTTTGTATTTGAAATTTAGATTAATCATTTATGAAAATAATAATCCTACTAAAGTTGCTGTAAGTAAAGTTGTTATAACTCCGCCTGCTACTGCCTTAAGTCCAAGTTGAGCAATATCGGATTTACGTGAAGGGGCAAGTGGTCCAAGTCCTCCAATCTGAATTGCAATTGAACTGAAATTTGCAAATCCACATAGAGCATAAGTTGCCATCAAAATAGATTTTTCATTTGCAAGTTTTCCAAGTTCAACAAGGGTGCCCATTTCCGAATACGCTACAAATTCATTAAGAACAATTTTTGTCCCAAGTAAACTTCCGAAATTGAGTGCATCTTCCCAGGGAACTCCGATTCCAAAGGCAACACCTTGCAAAACCGATCCAATTATTAATTGAAAACTCAGAGGTCTCCCGAAATTTTCAGTTAAATAAACATTCACATTAAGAATATCACCAAGTCCGTTTAATAAATAATTTATCATTGCAATCAAAGCAATGAATGCAATAAGCATTGCACCAACATTAAGAGCTAACTTAAGTCCGTCACCGGCACCATTTGCTGCCGATTCAATAATATTCGAAGCATTCTTTTCAACTTCAACTTTAACGATTCCTTTAGTTTTTGGTTCACCAACTTCAGGTATAAGAATTTTAGCAATAACCATAGCTGCAGGAGCAGCCATTACACTTGCCCCGAGTAATTGAGTCGCAAACATTTGTTGTGCCTCTATAAGCGGAATACCATGAGATATTGCATAGGCACTTCCCAAAATCTGAATGTATGCAGCCATCACTCCGCCCGCAATGGTAGCCATTCCTCCAACCATAATAGTAAGTATTTCGCTCCTTGTCATTTCCTGTATGTATGGTTTTATCATCAAAGGAGCTTCTGTTTGACCGACAAAAATATTAGCAGTACAGGAGAGAGATTCTGCCCCGCTTGTTCCCATAAGCTTTGCCATAACCCAAGCCATTCCCTGAACGATGCGCTGCATTATTCCCAGATAATAAAAAACTGACATCAAACTGGCAAAGAAAATAATGGTTGGTAAAACCTGGAAAGCAAAAAAGAAACCCAGGCTGTTTTCAGTAGCCGGAGGAAGTGCAAGATTTCCAAAAACAAACTGCGCACCTTCAGTAGTAAAATTTAAAATCAAAACGAACACATAACTTACTGAAGCAAAAAAATCTTTAGGCCAGCCCAGAGGTTCGAAAAAACTGCGAAGGTTTTCTCCTTTTAGAATCAGTAATGCAAATACAAATTGAATTCCTAAACCTGAAAGTACAAGCTTCCAATTAATTTTCTTTTTGTTGTTTGAAATGAGAAAAGAAATACCGATTAAAAGTAGTATTCCTAAAAGTCCGCGCAAGATAGAATTGATATCCATAATTTTACTTTAACTTTCTTCAGGGATGTAATGGCATCTGCGGCAGCGTGCTTCATAAATATCTGCCGCACCAACTACAACTCTTTCTTTCGAAACAATTTTGCGTTGTGTTTTATCAGCGGGATTTCCACAGTTAACACATATAGCAAGTGCCTTGGTTATGTATTCTGCAATTGCGAGCAATTGGGGCATCGGTTCAAAAGGAATACCGCGGTAATCCTGATCAAGTCCGGCAACAATTACTCTTTTGCCTTTTGATGCAAGTGTATTACAGACCTGGATAAGATCATTAGAGAAGAATTGTGCTTCATCTATTCCGACAACCTGTGCATCTTTTGCAAGATGAATTATTTCCCGAGCATCTTCAACAATAGTTGATGGTAAAGATTGCTCGCTGTGAGAAACAATTGAACCTTCAGAATATCTTGTATCAATCTTAGGTTTAAATACTCGGATTTTCTGTTTTGCAATTTGAGCTCTGCGTAAACGGCGAATGAGTTCTTCAGTTTTACCGCTGAACATACAGCCGGCAATAACTTCTATCCAGCCAATATCTTTAGGCATTGAGTGTGGGGCGAGTTCGTTCATAAATCTGCCTTACTAATTAAGTGATTATTATTAAAATTATTGAGTAAAAATGATCTTAGAGAACAGAATGGTTGATTGGATGATTGACTGATTGAAATTAAATTTTTAATGATCATAGATTTTTTGTACTTCTCAATTTTTTAATTCACCTGAACCCCTATCTAAATTGGGGGAGGTATGACATGAACTTTAACTTAAACTTATTTAAGATCCTTATCACTAAAAGCATAGGGTAGCAAAGCTGACATTTTTTCAATCTTCTGTTCACCTTTTGAGTTAAGCATAATAACATCAATATCGCCGCAAAGGTCACTCATTACCTGTCTGCAGGCACCGCAAGGTGAAATAAAATTTTCCGCATCGCTTGCTATTGCGATGGCTTTGAATTTTCTTTCGCCTTCAGAAATTGCCTTGAATACTGCTGTACGTTCTGCACAAATAGTTAAACTGTAAGAACTTGATTCAATGTTGCCTCCGAGATATAACTTATCACCTTCGGTTAAAAGTGCAGCACCTATCCGAAACTTAGAGTACGTAGGCATAGAAAGTTTTTTTGCATCAATAGCTTTTTGCGAGAGTGATTTGTAATCCATTAAATAAATCCTTTCAATTCTAAAATATATGATTTGTCTCTGATTTCAAATCGGCTTGAATCATCGTTTTTTAAAAATTAAAAAAAAAGCAGGAGTAAAAAATTTATTTACTATTCCTAATTTATTATTAACAATTCGAAGTATCAGTTTATCAAGCTTAAACATAGCAGTAAGTTTAACTAATGATAAATGAAAATCACTCCAAACAATTCCTTTATTCCCTTTGAACAATTCTTCAACTGCAAACTTTGTATAGAGTTTGACATCAAAATAATTAGAAAATATTTTTATTAAGTCATTTAATGAAAACAGTTCTGCAATGTCTTTGCGTTCTATCTCATCTTTTCTAAATTTCTTCAGATAAAAGTTTTTAATTGCTTTACGTTTAAATAGTGACAGGAAAGGCATTCCCCAATGCGGATCGGAAATTATGTTAAAAACAGAAAAACGGTTTGGAGTGCTTAAATAAATTATACCACCTGGTTTTAGAATTCTGTTTAACTCAATAATTAATAATTCTGTTTCATTAATATGTTCAATCACATCCTGAAGAATAATCAAATCGAAAGAAATAGATGCAAACGGTAATAATTTTGCATTGCTGTTTATGCGGTAATGATCAATCTTATCAAAATTTTGCGAATGTCTTTTTAGTCTTGTAAAACTATAGTCTAAACTGACCACAAAATTATTCCTTGATAAAGTATATGATGTTCCGCCTTCGCCTGAACCAAGATCAAGTATAGTTAA
>JALHTS010000029.1 GCA_022865965.1 Ignavibacteriaceae bacterium | reverse complement strand
GTGTTGTCTCTTTCATCACGAAGAGTAATACCATTAACAACAAAAGCAGTTTGATCACTTGCACCACCTCTAACTGTTAAACCCTGCACACCGGCCTGCAGACCTATTACACTGCTTACGCTAACAACAGGAAGATTCTCAATTTCTTTAATGTTAAGATTCACAACGCTTGAAGAAACGTCCTGACGAACAACGGGTATTGTCGCAATAACCACAACTTCCTCAATACCAATTGTTTCAGAAGTGAGATTTACATTTATTTCGGTTGTCAAATCGATGATAACCCTAACATTCTGAATTACCTGCTGCGTGTAGCCAACCATAGATGCTCTTAGGTTGAAGGTTCCGGGAGGAACATTTGTTATTACGTAAAAGCCATCAACATTCGTGGCAGCACCTATAGTTGTTCCTTCAACAATTATGTTGGCTCCGATAAGAGCTTCCCCTGTCTGTGCATCCCGAATAACACCATTAATTTTTCCGACTTGAGAGTAGACAGGTATAGAAATGAAAAGTGTGGTTAATAGAAAAAAGAGTAGCATTTTTTTCATAATCCCTTAACTCCTATATAAACTAGTCTCGAATATAGCGAGAATATTCGATATTGAGTGGTTACTCCACTCATTTTATCAACAATTATTTAATCCAATCAATTATCTAATTGATTAAATTTTTCACCCAAAAAAGTAATTAATTCTATTGCTAAAGTCAATAAATTTGCAATTATTATTATTAACTCACTTTACGCAAGAGGTCATTCCGGCGAATGAAATGAGTCCGGAATCTTTGAGTTTAGAGTACATTTCAGATTCTGGACAAGTTCGTCAGAACTCCGTTCTGCCGGAACGAGCCAGAATGACTGGACTATAGTTATGTTGCGTAAAGTTAGTTATTAATCAAAAAAACAATTATTTAAGAAATATTTTTTAAAACTCTTGCATTTAATTCAAAGGTTCTTAATCTGTCTTTATAAAGATTATTAGAATTCATTTTTAATATATCCAACTTTGCATCTGAATTTCCTTCCCATCGTCTGCATAGATAGATCGAATGATAAATTCGGGCGATTTTATAGTTGCGGGAAATGGCTATTCCAACTCCGTAATCTTCACCATAAGATACATTGGGAATTTTTATCACTCTTAAGACAGGTGTATAAAAAGCTCTTGGGGCACCCAGTCCGTTTATTCTAAGCGCATTGTTTGGTCCATTGTCGTCTGTCCACTCTTTATGATCAATCAAACCCGGCGGAATTTCGTTAAGATCAATATCGGTCAACTTATAAGATCCTATTACCATTGCGCATTTTTCCTTATGAAAAGTATCAACTATTGTTTGAACGGTATTCTTATCTGCGTAAATGTCATCACTGTCAAGTTGTACTGCAAACCTTCCGCATTTTCCATGATGCACAGCTTCATTCCAGCATCCGCCAATACCAAGATCTTTTCTGTCGGGAATTATATGAATAATTAAAACATTCTTTTTCGATTTTTCTTTTATTACTTCCGTTGTTCCGTCTGTTGAATGATTATCAACAACAACTAGGTTGAACTTAAAATTGGTTTCTTGTTTTAATACAGAATCAATTGCATCGCCAATAGTCTTAACACGATTTCTTACCGGGATAATAACACTTGCTTCAAACTCAAACTTTTCTGATTTGTCAAAATCTATTTCCTTAAACGGAGGATGAAGAAATGCACCAATATCTTTAAGATGCTGCGTTACAGCTTTTTCCATTTCAATCTGTACTTCCCTGTTTTGGGGATCAACATAGCTGAAATGTTTTTCTTCCGAGCCTATATCTTCTTTTACTTCAACCGAGTATAGATATTCCGGAATTCTGACCAATAGATGCTTTTGAGATATTTTTAACCTAAGATCATACATCCCTGCATAGTTATATTTCTCAGACATTTTCGTAACCGCCTCTTTAATAACATCTGTTCTGAAAAGAACAATTTCGCCAAAGTCGAAATCATCGCGCAGACTTCCCTGCTGATAATCTATGACAGGATGTATTTGCACATTTCCCTTTTCTTCTTCATAATAATCCGAGTAAACAAAACCTGCGGATGTATTCTCTGCAACTTGGACAAATCTTTCAAGAGAAAATTTGCCTGGATTGATGGCCTTATCACTTTGAATGATTAACGTATAATTTGAATCCGAATGTCTGGCAATTAATTCAACAGTTTTACTGCTCTTAAAAAAGTCACTTTGAATTATACTAGCATTTTCATAAGAATATTCTACCTCTTCTGATGAAACAAGAAAAATTTCTTTTATCAGTGGATTTGAACTTAACCTTTGAATTGTTTTATCGTTCTCCTTTTTGTCACCTAAAGGCATAAAAATACTTATCGACTTTAACATCTTAATTCCTATTAGTTTCTGACATTTCAAAGATACTTGCTTGTTTTATCATAAAATAGACTGTATATAAAAAATATTTTTCATATCTTTTGCATCATTATTGTACATAAATGGACGCAAAGTCCATTGTGATATAAATTATTTTTTTTGATCAAGAATTATCAGGACATAAAATGAAAAAAATTGTTTTTATTCTATTTATTCTTTTCTTTAGCCAACCAATTTTGTTGTTAGCTCAAGACAATAATTCTGTTTGGTTAACCGGAAGCCTGGATGACATAAGTATGAATCCGGTCTATTCTCCCGATGGGACAATGATCGCTTTTACAAAATCCAACTATATCGGACTTTATATTTACAATTTAGCGGATGGATCTATTTCTCAATTATCAGATGAAATTTCTGCTGGTTATGCATTCAAATGGTCTTCTGATTCGCAAAGCATTCTGAGTAGAGTTGCCAGATATGATGGACCCAAAAGATATAATTCACTCAAAATTTTCGATGTTAGTTCAGGAACTTCATTGCAAATTTCAGATGAAACAACCAGCATGCCATATCTTCCGGAATGGATTCCGGGTAATAATAAAGTACTTCTTCCACAAAAAGACGGTGTAAAAATTTTCGAATCAGATAGGCAACAATCATTTTTAGAAAAACAGAGTGCTGTTGTTGTGTATTCAACTTACGATAAAATATTTGTTGAAGATATTTCAAAGTCTGAAATAAAAACTCTTGAACCATTAAAAGATAAAAAATATCTTAATGTTACAGCATCACCAGATGGTTCAAAAATAGCTTTTGAGGTTTATGGCGGAAATCTTTTTGTTATGAACATTGATGGAACAGATTTAATTGATCTTGATACTGGTTACAATCCGCATTGGTCTGCTGACAGCAAGAGTTTAGTTTATATGATTACAGAAGATGACGGACATACGTATACTGCTTCCGATATTTTCATAACAAACGCTGACGGTACAAATAAAAGAAATCTAACTAATACAACTGATTCCATTGAAATGAACCCATCTATTTCACCTGACGGTAAAACAATAGTGTATGACTCGTTTAATGATGGTGCAATTTATTTGAAGAATATTGAATAAAGAGGGAGAAAAAAATGAAAGTCTATAAAAAAATAAAATTGTTGGTTTTTTTAGGTTCAGTTTTGTTTCTTTTCCAAGTGCCAAAATTGAATGCACAACCTGTAACGGGTCTTTCGGGTTGGGATATTTATGTCGATCCTGGTCACAGCCAATTTGAGAATATGGGAATTTACGGTTACTCTGAAGCTGAAAAAAATGTCAGAGTTGCATTAAATCTAAGACAAATGCTTCTCGACTGGACTGATATTGATACTGTTTATCTTAGCCGTGAAGATGATATTGAATATGTTTCTTTAACGCAACGAAGTACTGAAGCCAATTCTCTCGGAGCAAAATGGTTTCATTCGCTTCATAGTGATGCTTCAAGTATGGGAAGTAGTGCTAATAGCACCTTGCTCCTTTGGGGTCAATACTTAGATTGGACCGAAAAGATACCAAATGGCGGTAAAGCAATGAGTGATATAATGATAGGGCTGCTTACAAGTGGAATGCGAACCTATACAGTCCGTGGTTCAATTGGTGATTGTACGTTCTATCAATATGCGAATCCAACATCCTGTCCTTATCTTTCTGTTAACAGGAATACTCTGATGCCATCAGAACTAAGTGAGGCTGGATTCCATACAAATCCTATTCAGAACGTACTAAATATGAACGCCGAACAGAAAAAACTTCAAGCATATACTTTCTACTGGTCAATATTAAAACATCATAGTATTTCCCGTCCTTACGTTGGAATTGTAACAGGAATTATTTCTGATCTTGATTCCGGTGTAAAATTAAATGGTGCAACTGCTGAAATTGAAGGAAAATCTTATACTACCGATACATATGAATCATTATTTTATAAATATACCACAGATCCTGAATTACTAAGAAACGGATTTTACTTTATTGAGAATGTTTCTGCCGGCACACATCAGTTGATTGCTTATGCACCGGGTTATGATACTTTAACAGTTGATGTAACACCTAAAGATACTTTCTTTACTTTTGTTGATCTTAAACTCATTTCCAAAACTCCGCCAAAAGTTTTATCAACAGTACCGGCTGAAGGTGATAGTTTATATCCGGGTTACGATAATCTGGTGATAAATTTTTCAAGACCAATGGATAAAGCTTTAGTTGAATCTAACATAAGTTATAATCCGCCGGCAACAGCAACTTATACATGGTCAAATAGT
>JALHTS010000232.1 GCA_022865965.1 Ignavibacteriaceae bacterium | reverse complement strand
TCATTTTCTTTTGTATTTATATACACCTCTCCATATATTTGTCAATCAATTTTTGAAGAAATTACAGTTTTTTAATGCAGAAAATAACCATAAGTGATCTTGGAAAATTTGTAGGGCAGGAAGTAACTCTTCAAGGTTGGCTCTTCAACAAACGTTCAAGCGGGAAAATCAAGTTTATCATTCTAAGAGACGGCACAGGTTATCTTCAATGTGTTTATTTCAAAGGCAATGTAAGCGAAGAAGTTTTTGAAACTATTGAGAGAATCGGGCAGGAATCTTCAATTGCTGTTACAGGCAAAGTAAAAGAAGAACTTAGGGCTCCGGGTGGTCATGAACTTGATGCAACAAATCTTGAAGTAATTCACGAAACTCACGACTATCCAATTACACCAAAAGAACACGGAATAGAATTTTTATTAGACCATCGGCACCTTTGGTTAAGGTCAAGCAAACAAGTTGCAATAATGAAAATTCGTCACAGAGTTGTAAAAGCAATTCGTGATTTTTTTGATAACAAAGGATTCACGCTGATGGATCCTCCTATTCTTACGCCAAATGCAGTTGAAGGAACTTCAACATTATTTGAAACTCAATACTTCGATTTAGGGAGTGCTTATTTAACACAATCCGGTCAACTCTATGCAGAAGCCGGTGCTTTGGCACTTGGTAAAGTTTATACATTTGGTCCAACCTTCCGTGCTGAGAAATCTAAAACAAGAAGACATCTTACTGAATTCTGGATGGTTGAACCGGAAGTAGCTTTCAACGATCTGAACGATAATATGGATCTGGCAGAGGAATTTCTTGAATATATAGTTCAGACAATTCTTGTTGAAAAAGCTGAAGAATTAAAAGTTTTGGAACGCGACACAACAAAACTTCAAAATGTAAAAAGACCTTTCCCACGTGTTCATTACGATGAAGCAGTTGAAATTTTACATAAGAATGGAATTAATTTTGAGTGGGGAAATGATCTAGGTGGAACTGATGAAACATTAGTTTCAGAACAATTTGACAGACCTGTAATGGTTCATCATTATCCAGCAGTTGTAAAAGCATTTTATATGAAACGCGATCCGAATGATGAAAAATATGCACTTGCTGTTGATGTTCTTGCTCCTGAGGGTTACGGTGAAATTATTGGTGGAAGTCAAAGAGAAGATAATCTGGACTTTCTTCTTGAAAGAATCAAAGAACATAATCTTCCTCAATCGGCATTTGAATGGTATTTAGATTTAAGAAGATATGGTTCAGTGCCTCATTCAGGATTTGGATTGGGTTTGGAAAGAACAGTTAGCTGGATTTGTGGACTTGATCATTTACGTGAAGCTATTCCGTTTCCAAGAATGATTTATAGAAATACACCTTAGTCAATAAGAATTAAAAATTAGGAATTAAAAATTAAGAATGTTAATTGAAACCATACTCTTTTTTGTATTTGGAACATTTGCAGCTGTAGCTGCGGTTCTGATGATTACAAGAAGTAATGCAGTTATTTCTGCTTTATTTCTTATTCTGAATATGTCATCGCTTGCTGGACTGTATCTTGTACTTAATGCGCAATTTATTGCTGTTGCACAGGTTATTGTTTATGCCGGCGCAATTATGGTTCTCTTTCTTTTTGTTTTGATGCTTCTTAAGCCCGAAAATGAAAGAAGATTTCTGGAAGTAAATTTAAAGATGAGAATTTTTGTTATCATAATTGCCGTTATCATCTTTGTTCAGTTAGCTTATATGATATTTCGCAGTAGTTCTTCATCGCTTCTTTCCGGAGATGTCGATGCAAGTATAAAAGCAGGAACAATAGAAGAAATTGGAACTCAACTTTTCACAAATTATGTATTGCCCTTTGAAGCAGCAGGATTTTTATTACTTGCTGCGACAATTGGTGCACTGATTTTAGCAAAAAAGAAATTCGAATAAAGTTATGACAATTACAATAGAATATTATCTCATACTGAGCGCATTTTTATTTCTGGTTGGAGTGACAGGTGTTTTAACCAGAAGAAATGCTATTGTGGTTTTTATGTCCATTGAACTGATGTTAAACTCTGCAAATCTTACATTTGTTGCTTTCGCATCTTTCCTGGGAAATGCTATAGGACATTTATTTGTCTTTTTTGTAATGACTGTTGCTGCTGCTGAAGCTGCGGTCGGTCTTGCAATAATTATAGCAATATTCCGTAATAAGCTTACTGTTAATATTGATGAAATAAATATTCTTAAATGGTAAAAAGTTCCCTCCAGTTCCTACGAAAGGGAAGATGAGAGCATGATATTTTTTTGGTTTAAATTTTGAATAGTAAAAAATGATATCAAATAATAATTTTAGTCTTAAAAATACTTTTGACAAAAAAGGTCTTTCTCTCTTACCTTCGGGGAGAGCAGGAGAGGGTCTCCTATGATTGAACTTATGTATCTTACCGTACTTTTACCTTTAGCCGGTTTTCTAATAAACGGAATATTCGGCAGCAAAATAAAAAATGAAAAAATTATCGGAACTATCGGAAGCGGTGTTATAGGAATATCCTTTCTAATTGCTCTCGGTGCTTTTTTCGAAACACTTTCACTTCCTGTTGATCAACGTCAGACCATTGTTTCACTTTTTACCTGGTTAAAAGTTGCAAATCTTGATGTTAGTTTTGCTTATCAGGTAGATCAGCTCTCACTTGTTATGGCGTTAATTGTAACCGGTGTTGGATTTATAATTCATGTTTATTCAATCGGATATATGCACGGAGATAAAGGATTCTGGAGATTCTTTTCATACATGAACCTTTTCATCTTTGCTATGATGAATCTTATTCTTGCTGATAATTTTGTACTTCTGTTTCTTGGTTGGGAAGGTGTTGGTCTTTGCTCTTATCTTCTTATTGGTTTTTGGTATGACAAAAAATTTGAAAAGAGCACAACTTCCGATGCTGCAAAAAAGGCTTTTATTGTCAATAGGATAGGTGACTTTGGATTTTTATTGGGAATGTTTCTTATCTACCTGACTTTTAATAGTTTAAATTTTAATGAAGTCTTTTCTCGTGCAGTTACATTTGAAGTTCCTGAATACATCTTTGGATTAATCGCCATATTTCTTTTCATAGGTGCAACGGGTAAATCGGCTCAGATTCCTTTATTTGTTTGGTTGCCTGATGCAATGGCTGGTCCGACTCCTGTTTCTGCACTTATACATGCTGCCACAATGGTTACAGCCGGCGTTTATATGGTTGCAAGAACTTCAATAATCTTTGCAAGTGCTCCTGACATATTAACAGTCATAGCAATTGTCGGTGCTCTTACTGCGTTTTTTGCTGCCACAATTGGATTGGTTCAGAATGACATTAAAAAAGTTTTAGCTTACTCAACTATCAGTCAGCTTGGTTATATGTTTTTGGCAATGGGTGTCGGTGCATTCGGAGCAGGAATTTTTCACGTAATGACTCATGCTTTTTTCAAAGCACTTTTATTTCTTGGTGCCGGTTCTGTTATTCACGCAATGCATGAAGAGCAGGATATTCAGAAATACGGCGGACTAAAAAAATATATGCCGCAAACTTATCTTGTATTTCTTATTGCGGCAATTGCAATTTCAGGTATTCCACCTTTTTCAGGTTTCTTTAGTAAGGATGAAATTCTTTGGTACTCATATGCAAATGGAGGATTATTTTACTGGATTCTCGGAGCAGGTACAGCAATGATGACCGCTTTTTATATGTTCAGGCTTTACTTCCTGACTTTTGAAGGCAAAAGCCGATTTGGAAGTGATAAACATCCGCATGAATCACCAAAAATAATGACGATTCCTTTAATAGTTCTCGCAGTACTTTCTGTTATTGGTGGATTTATCGGCATTCCAGAAATATTCTCAGGTGAGCACGGAAATCAATTTCATAACTGGTTAGCTCCAATATTTAAAGATGCAGACAGAAAGATTGATCTTTATGCATCTCATTCACACTTTGAAGAAATTTTATTAATGACTCTTTCAGTTGTATTTGCAGTAGCATCAATAATGTTTGCCCGTTATGTATATCTTAAAAAACCTTCAATTGCAACACAAACTGCTGCGCGATTTAGAGGTATATACAATCTTCTCTGGAACAAATATTTTGTCGACGAAGCTTATGATGCCACTGTAGTTAATCCTATAGTAAAAGGTTCAAGATCAATCCTCTGGAAAATAACAGATAATATTTTAATTGACGGATTGATAAACGGCATAGCAAAAACAATAGATATTATTTCATCTAACATTAGAAAAATTCAAACAGGCGTTGCCCAGTTTTATGCAATAATAATGGTAATGGGAATCGCCGTAGCTTTATTCTGGTTAATATTCAGCTTATAATTATGGAAAACAATTACTTGTTAACTTTAATGATTTTAGTTCCGCTTATCGGCGGAATTATTCTTCTGTTCGTTAAAAATGAAAGAGCAAATCTTATCAGAATTCTTGGTCTTTTATTTTCAACAGCAGCCTTTGTTATTTCTTTGATAATTTATTTTGGATTTGATACGACATCATCCGATTTCCAATTTATTCATAGTTATAACTGGATTGATAATCTAAACATTTCATATTTCGTCGGTATTGACGGAATGTCAATGTTGCTTGTTCTTCTTACCACTTTCCTTACACCGCTTACTTTAATTTCAAGCTGGTCAAGTATTGAACACAAAGTTAAAGAATTCACTTTCTTTATGCTTCTGCTTGAGGTTGGAATGCTTGGTGTGTTTGTTTCGCTTGATCTGTTTCTCTTTTATGTCTTTTGGGAAGCGATGCTCATTCCGATGTATTTCATAATCGGAATTTGGGGCGGTAAAGAAAGAATTTATGCTTCAATTAAGTTTTTCATTTACACAATGGCGGGAAGTTTATTGATGCTTGTTGCCATAATATGGCTTGCTGTTTATGCATCAGACGTTACTGGATATTTTACAACTAACTTGCTTTTGCTTTATTCGATAGCTCCAGATATTTCAAAAGACATTCAGAACTGGATGTTCCTTGCTTTTGCTGTAAGCTTTGCAATAAAAGTTCCGCTGTTTCCGTTTCATACATGGTTGCCCGATGCTCACGTTCAGGCACCAACTGCCGGCTCTGTTATACTGGCAGGAGTTTTACTTAAAATGGGAACTTATGGATTGTTAAGATTCAATCTTCCGCTTTTCCCTGATGCAAGTCTTTATTTTGCTGGAATGATTTCGGTACTTGCTGTTATTGGAATTATTTACGGTGCATTGGTTGCAATGGTTCAAACGGATATGAAAAAGCTAGTTGCCTATTCATCGGTTTCGCACTTAGGATT
>JALHTS010000231.1 GCA_022865965.1 Ignavibacteriaceae bacterium | reverse complement strand
ATGCTCCCTCACCAGTTATTACAGCATCAATCTGATTTTGATCAATATCACTTAATATTTGACTATTTATGAATTCAGTTGAAGAGATAATCTCAGCCCCAAAAAAGATATTTAATCCTGCAGCTAATCCTCCACCAGCACCATTTATTGGTTTAGAATAATCTATTAACTTATTGTTTATTAAGATTTTATAAATATTATCAAAACCATTAACTAGCAGTTGAATATCTTTTTGATTAGCACCTTTTTGGGCGGAATATATCCGTATCGAATTATTCTCTCCAAAAAGAGGAGTATCTACATCTGAAATTACTTGCAAAGTAAATGGGAGTCGAATATCGGGGATTTCTAAATCTTTTACTTTATAATAATTGCTAGGTTTTAAATCGATTATATTTCTATTTTCATCAAATAATTTAAGACCAAAAATGGACGCAACACCCAATCCAAAATCGACAGTTGCTGTTCCACCTATTCCAATTATTACTTTCTCTATGTTTAATTTATGATCAAACACATCAATTGAAATTTTTCGAAGTAATTCACCTAGAGCTTTAGTATTAAGTTCTAATGGTTTCCTATACTCTTTTGGTACTTTTTTTAATCCAACTATCTCTGCAGATTCAATATAAACTGTTATTGAATTTTCATTATAAACAATTGAGACCTGAATTAAGTTTTTATCATAGATATTGGAGACAGAATAATTGATCCTTCTTCCCTGAAATAATTTTTCACAAACAGAAAGAAAACCATCTCCCCCATCAGAAAGTGGTGTTTCAATTATATTCCAATGACTGAAGGATTTCAATTCAGAACTTAGAAGTTCTGATATTCTTTTTGAATCGGCGCATTCCTTAAATGAATTGGGAGCAAGAAGAAGGGTCTTATTCACTTTTTAATTTCCCAGATCTTCATGTAAACCTGAAGTTTTGTCATAGCATGCATAAGAGAGACCATTAAGCCGTGTTTCCCATCTTTATACCCTTTCCTGACAAAATAGTGCTGCAGAAATGCCCAAACTGGAAAAAATACTACTCTGAAACCGGTTATCTTTTTTCTGTCAGCTTTTTCATTTGCTTCTAGAGTTGAATATTCATTTATCTTACTAAATCCGTCTTTAAGATTACGATATGAGTAATGAATCAATGAATTTTGAAGCTTTGATACTGAGCCATCTACAATAAAACCTTCATGAACAAGTCTGTTTGATAGACGGGTTTTATTTTTATTAAACAATCTAACCTGATAGTCATTCCCCCACCCGCAACCGGTAATCTTTTTTCCTATAAAATAATTTTCACGACGGATTTTATAACCGTTATTTTGATCGAGTGAAATATTCAGAATTTCTTCCGCTAAACCGGGAGTTACTCTTTCGTCAGCGTCAATGCTCAGAATCCAATCGTTTGTTGCTAAATTCAGTGCATAGTTTTTCTGTGAGGCATATCCTTCCCATTTGTGAACGAATACCTTATTTGTGTATTCTTTTGCAATTTCAACCGTTTTGTCGGAACTTTCTGAATCAACAACGATTATTTCGTCTGCCCATTTTACACCTTCGAGGCATTCGCGGATGTTGTCTTCCTCATTTCTGGTTATTATTGTTACCGAGATTTTATTTTTATTTTTCATATGTTGATAATAGATATTAAAATACTCCGATAAATTTACAAAATATTGAGTTAAGTAATTGAACAACGCTAAGAAGAAGATCGCAATAGGTAATATTGATACAGTAAAAAAAGGAATGAGATTGATGTGGTTCGATGAAAGTGGTTTTCTAAATTAGAAATAAATCATTTATTTTTCACTCAATTATCTCCAGTCTTTTTCTAAAAATTTCAAAACTTAAAAGCCAATCGAGATCGTCAGCAAGCTCATTTCCACCATTATAAAAATCTCTCACAATTTTTTCAACAATCTTCAAATCATACGGACCATAATTTTTCAAAGATTCTTCAGACAAAATTTCAAAGACATAGTCTTTAATGGAGTGCAGCATAAATATTTTATTGTTGTCATATCTGGAACCGAAAAGTTGTTTAATTTTTCTAATAAGCTGTGCCTTAATTGTTGAACTACTATATGGATATATCAAATTATTTTTTACGAGAGGAAACTTCTCTAGTTGAGGTGAAAATTATGAAATAGTATCATAAAACAATCGACTGTTATTTCTTTTCTCTAATGGAATTCTTTGAGTTAATTCAAATATCCTTTTTTGAGCAAATGGCATAAAACTTACAACTGTTTGATCAAGTCTGGACTGTTCCACTCCGATGCTTATAGGTATTTTAAATTTATAAACTAATAAATCCGCAAAAGCCTCAGCACCTATTTCTTTAATTTCAGGTAATTCATTAAAGATATTTCTTATTTCGCTTATTGCTCCGTTGTACATTTGAATTAAATATTCCTGTTTAAAGAATTTTGGCT
>JALHTS010000230.1 GCA_022865965.1 Ignavibacteriaceae bacterium | reverse complement strand
CTTTTTTCTTCTACTTCGTTTGGATCAATTTCTATTCGTGATCTGTAACTTCTAATAGTATTAGCAAGCTCATTGATTATTGATAATGCCGACTCACATTCACTTTCAGAATCTTGCAGGGATTTATCAATCTCAGCAAGTTGTTCCAATTTATGCTTGATGTCGCCAAGTTTATCGCTAACAGAATTTTCCGAGTCATATATTTGATCATAAATCTCCTCACTTAATTCAACAAGTTTTTCAGAATTCTCAAGTATATTCAATTCATTATTCAGTTTTTCATCCTCATCATGCTGCGGATTTACGCTATCAATTTCTTTTATTTGAAATTCATAAATATCTTTCTTTTCTTTTAACGAAGCTTCTTTATCTCTTAATTTATTTAATTCAATTCTTTTATCGGTTAGTTTTTTAAATAGTGATTGATATTCATCAAGAAGTTTTTGATTGTCTGCGAACTCATCAAGAAAATCAATATGAGTTTCAACTCTTAAAAGAGATTGATGTTCATGCTGACCGTGTAAATCAACAAGAAGATCACCTAATTCTTTAACTAATTGCAAAGGAACTGGGGAGTCATTAATAAAACATCGGTTTGACCCTTTAAGTGAAATTTCTCTTCGTACAATCAGTTCAGGGGAAAACTCAATTTCATTTTTATTAAGAATCACTTTTACTTTTTTATTTCCATCAACATCAAATGTTCCTTCAACAAAAGATTTCTGGGCACCTTTTCTTACAACTTCCGTTGAAGCGCGTTCTCCCAGCAAAAGACTCATTGCATCAATTAAAATTGATTTGCCTGCACCGGTCTCACCGGTTATAATATTTAAACCTTTCCCGAATTCAACCTGAATGTGTTCGATGAGTGCGTAATCTTTTATTTCGAGAGATTTCAGCATAATGATGAAAAATTTATTGCTTGAAAAATAATGGAGATTAAGATTATCCGCCAGAGGCGGAGAAAGAGTAAGAATCAATTTTATTCAATTAAATTCTTACTCTTTGTTTTACGTTTACTTTTGATAAATCATTTTTTTTGTTTCAAAATAATCTCCAATACTCAAACGGTAAAAATAAACTCCTGAACTTAAGTTTATGGGATTGAATTCAATTTCATATACCCCTGCCGGTTTGTGCTCATTAAAAAGAGTTGCTACTTCATTCCCAAGCACATCGTAAAGTTTTAATGTTTGCCAACTGTCGATTGAAGACTGCCAACTTATGACTGTTGATGGATTAAATGGATTCGGATAATTCTGATACAACTCAAATTTCTCAGGGACAAATTCGGCAAAATCATTAACACCGGTAACGATTCCCATATAATCCATAACTCCTCTGATTAATGCATTTGCGGTTAAATCATAATTACCGGCAGAAGTACAATTCATATCTTCATAAGTAAGCGCTATTACATTTTCACCGTGATTAATCCAAAACCAGCTTTCAGGATATTGAAGAGGAGTTCCATTTACCCAGCTTATAAAATAATACCAGGGTTCAATTCCACTGGGATAATAAGATCGGATTCCTTCAATAAAATCCTGCTCCAGTAAAGTAAAAGTCGAAGAAGTTCCACCTGAATCATGATAAACAAAATATCTTTTACACAAAGAAGAAGAATGAATATTCAGAGCAACTTCAATGGGTTTGGGACTAGACATTAATTCTATAAAACTTGCTTTTAATGCTGCAACTTCTGGCTGATGTGGGAATGTATTCCAATTACTTTCAATATCAACGTGATTTGCATTTTCTCTCGGATATCCAAGCTCAACACCATCAGGATTATACATCGGTATTATATAATAAACACAAGTTTCTCTTATCGCTTGAGCTTCCGGCGATTCTGATAACAGAATTTTTATCATTTCATCAGTTACCCAAAATCCTTCAGTTTCCTGAGGATGAGTTCTTGCATGAACATGAACGGTTCGTTTATCAAGAATATTTTCCGGATCATCACTTATTGTAAGTCTCCACAAGGGCCTTCCCATAACGCTTAATCCGATCGAATCAATTTTTACATAAGGACTTAATTTCCATATTTCAAGATCTGCAAGCAGACTGTCATAACTATATCCCCAATTATTTATTGATGATGTATAAGAATTCTTTTCATCGTCGTAGAAAAATCCGCATTTGTCATAATCAATCAATACTCCCTCAACTAAATTTATTTCCTGTTGTGAAAAAAGATTAGGACTAATTGTAAGAAACAAAATTATAATGCTAAGAATTCTAAAATAAAAGTAAATTTTATTCATGATTCCACTCAATTATTTTAATTGTGTAAAACATAAATCATTTTCATTTCAAGATAAATTATTAAAGAAACAAGTTCAATTTTTAAATAGCGACTCATTGACTGGACTATTGTTCTGTCTTTTTGTAATCCATCAAAAGATATGCAAGAGCAGTAATAAGAAAATAATTTAGTCTTTTCAGGCTCTTAAGTTTTGCCGAATCTTTCCACACAGAGACAATAATAAATTTTAGATTTGGAAAAGCCGATACAATTGCATCTATATCTTTCGAATACCTG
>JALHTS010000229.1 GCA_022865965.1 Ignavibacteriaceae bacterium | reverse complement strand
GATTCATCACTAACAATTACTTTAGAGTGCCTGATTACTCTGTCTTTATAAACATATCCGCTTTGAATTTCATCAAGAACTGTATGAGGAGGAACAGAGTCGTTTTGCATTTGCATCACAGCTTCGTGAAAATTAACATCAAATGGCTGACCGACTGATTCTATTTTTTTTACTCCCTGCTCTTCCAGCGTTTTCACTAGTTTGTTATAGACAAGTTTAATTCCTTCTTCTATTGTGGAAGTATCTTTAGCATCCTGAATGTGAACAAGCGATCTTTCAAAATCATCAACTACGTCTAAAAGTTTTATCACAAAAGACTCGGCAGCGTATTTAATTAGATTTAACTGATCGTTCTCAGTTCTTCGCTTATAGTTTTCAAACTCAGCAACTTTTCTTAAAAACTTATCTTGCCACTCGCTTGCTTGGATTTCTAATTCTTTAATTCTTTCATCCGATTGCTGATCGGTTAGAGGTGCTTCTTCGGTTTGATTTTCTTCTTCAACATTCAATTTTAATTCCTCTTCGTTTCCGTTTTTATTTTCATTCTTCTTTTCTTTACTCATTGTAACTATTTAACTCCTGCAATTATTATTTAACCTGTTTTTAGAACTTTAGATAACATTTTAGCAATATAATCTACTATTGCCACAACTTTGGAATACTCCATCCTTTTCGGACCGATGATTCCAAGAGTGCCGGAAGTTTCGCCGTAATTATATTCTTTTGTTATCAAACTATACTCTTCAAGTTTTAGATCTTTATTTTCTTTACCAATAGAGATAGATATATCATCCGAATCTTTTTCTTTCTTCTCCATAATATGAATGATGATATCTTTATCTTCAATCAGTTCTATAATGCTTTGAAATTTTTCGGGATCCTCAAATTCAGGTTGGTGAATTACATTTTTTGCACCTGTTATAAAAACACGATCTTCAGTTTTTGTATCGATAAAAATCTTATCAACAGAATCAATAAAAATTCTTATTATCGGTTTATCGGAATCACCTACGTCACTGAATCTTTCCTTGAAAGTTTTTCTTATCTCGTCTAGAGTTAATCCCCCTAATCTTTCATTCAACAAATATTCAATATAATTAAGCTGCGATTCCTTCACTTCACTTTTAATTTCAAGCGTAATAGTTTTTACAAGTCCCGACTTAATGCTTAAAACAATTAATAACTTAGTTGAAGAAAGACTAACTAATTGAATTTTCTGAAGTATTCCGCGATCTAACTTTGGATAAGTAACACAAGCAATTTGCTTTGTGATCTGGCTCATTAGTTTTGAAGCAATCATAAGAAGATCATCTGTGTCATCAATCTCGACTTTAAAGCTTTTGTTAATAATTCCTTTTTCAGCCTGATTCAGAGTTGGAATATCCATAAGTGAATCAACATAAAACCGATATCCTTTATCTGTTGGAACTCTTCCGGCAGAAGTATGCGGATGATCGATAAATCCGGATTCTTCCAGATCGGACATAATATTTCTAACCGTAGCCGGTGAAACGCCGATATCATATTTTCTTACGATATATTTCGATCCAACTGGCGAAGCAGTAAGAATAAACTGCTGCACTATTGATCTGAGAATGCTTTTTTCTCGTTCGTTTAATTTTTGTTCTAACATATTAAGGTTACTAAACTAACTAAAATTTGGAGTGCAAATATATCAATAATTCAAAAACTTTGCCGAAATTAACTCAAACACATTTTAAGTAAATGCACGAGTTCAATATTTGTATTGTGAATGATTTACCTGCAATCTTTTTTGTTAATACATTTAATAATGTTAATTTCTCGTTAAAAATTAAGGGAACTTTCTTTAATTATAGTCGGAGTACGAGTGGAAGAAACTTACAAATCTTCCGGAGTGAATTTAGACGCCGGAGAGAAAACCATTGAAAAAATTAAGGGCTATGCCAAATCGACTTTTAATAAGCAAGTACTGACAGACATAGGACTTTTTGGCGCTTTCTATGAATTGGATCTACAGAGCTATAAAAAACCCGTTTTAGTTTCAAGTGTTGACGGTGTAGGAACAAAATTAAAAATTGCTGTTGAAGCTAACAGGCACAATACAATCGGTCAGGATTTGGTAAATCATTGTGTAAATGACATTGCAGTCTGCGGCGCGAAACCTCTTTTCTTTTTGGATTATTTTGCAACGGGAAAACTTGATCCAGAAATAGCTGCGGAAGTTATAAAAGGTTTTTCTATTGCATGTATAGAAAATAGTTGCGCGCTCATTGGTGGTGAAACTGCCGAAATGCCCGGATTATATCAAACAGGTGATTACGATATGTCCGGAACTATTGTTGGGATAGTAGAAAAAGAAAAAATTATTGACGGAAGTAAAATCAAAAAAGGTGATCTTCTTTTAGGTTTTCCGTCTAATGGTCTTCATACAAATGGATATTCGCTTGCAAGAAAAGTTCTCTTATCAAATTTCAAACTCGATCAGCATATTGATGAATTAGGATGTTCTCTTAGTGATGAACTTCTGAAAATTCATAAGTCTTATCTGAACATAATTACAAAGCTGAATGAAAATGTTAATGTAAAAGGTTTCTCGCATATTACCGGCGGTGGAATTGTCGGCAATACTATGAGAATAATTCCCAAAGGATTGGATTTGCTTATTCATTGGGGAAATTGGGAACTTCCGACAATATTTAAACTCATCCAGAATACAGGAAATATTTCAGCAGAAGAAATGAGAAAAGTTTTTAATCTTGGCATTGGTTTGATTGCAGTAGTTTCCAAAGAAGATGAATCCCATGCTTTTCAGGTAATTCATGATAATAAAGAACACGTTTTATTAATCGGAGAAGTAATTTAGTTTAAGCTATGTTTATTGATACTCATTCACATTTATTTTATCCGAACTTCACTGAAGATATTGATGAAGTTATTGAACGCGCCAAACAAAACGGTGTAGATTTTATTGTCGTTCCGGCGACAGATATTGAGACATCCAAAAAAGTAATTGATCTTTGTGATAAATATGATGTGGTTTACGGTACAGTTGGCGTTCATCCACACGAAACTAAAGATTGGAATGATAAGCTAACCGAACAGATTCATCAACTGGCTCAACACAAAAAAATTGTAGCCATAGGTGAAATAGGATTAGATTATTATTATGATTTTTCACCACCGGAAAAACAAATTCAAGCTTTTAAATCCCAGATTGAACTTGCATTGGAATTAAATCTTCCCATTGTTGTGCATAATCGTGATTCGGATAAAGATATGATGGATATCATCAGCAGTTATTGTGGAAGAGGTTTGAAAGCTCAGTTTCATTGTTTCAGTGCTTCCCTAAATGACGCATTTGAATTTATTAAGATGAATCATTTTATTTCTTTTACAGGAAATATCACTTTCAAAAATAGAAGTGATGTAAGATCGGTTCTCGAAAAAATCAGTTTGGAAAATTTACTTCTTGAAACTGATTCACCATTTATGACTCCTTCACCATTTCGCGGTAAAAGAAATGAGCCTTCCTATGTAAAATATGTAGCCGAAAAAGTTGCTG
>JALHTS010000228.1 GCA_022865965.1 Ignavibacteriaceae bacterium | reverse complement strand
TAACTACTTCAATTTTCTCTGCCGGCAATCCGAAAAGCCAATGAGCTTCAATTACTTCTAGTCCTTTGTTCATCATAGAAGCGGAATCAATTGTAATTTTATTTCCCATTTGCCAATTAGGATGATTAAGTGCTTCATCAATAGTTGCATTCTCAAAGAACGTTTTATCCTTATTCAGGAACGGTCCGCCCGATGCAGTAAGAATCAGTTTCTCTACTTCTTTTAACTCTTCACCAATAAGACATTGATAGATTGCACTATGTTCCGAATCAACCGGAATTATTTCTGCATTATGATCTCTGACAAGTGCCGTAACAAGTTCACCGGCTACAACAAGTGTTTCCTTATTCGCAAGAGCAATTCGTTTTCCTTTTTTTATGGCTTCTATAGTCGGCAATAGTCCGGCAAATCCGACCAACGCACTAACCAGAATATCATAATCACAGGTTGCTGCGGCTTCGTTCAAACCCTCATTTCCGGAAAGAACTTTTACTTTTTTACCAATTCTTTGGTTAAGCTCTACGGCTTTTTTTTCATCTCTTACAACAACTACCGCGGGGGAAAATTCATTAATTTGCTGCTCAAGTAAATCGATATTAGAGTTAACCGTTAATGCTTCAACAGAAAACCTGTCCGGGAAATTTCTTATCACATTAAGAGAATTAACGCCAATCGAGCCGGAAGAGCCGAGTATTAAAACTTTTTTCATTTTCTCGTTTATTAGATGTCAAAAGCTATTAAAGAATGCGAAGATTATCAATTTAATATTGGGTAGTTATTTGTAATGACTAGAGAAAAAACTGTGTGTTGGACTTAAAATTTAAGTCTTTCTTTCTGATGATGGAGATTGTTCAATTGTTAAGCTGCTTCGTTGGTAGTACGAATATTTTATCTCCGGTAGCTGAAACTCAATCTGCTTAACATCCCACCAGATTATGCAGTTATAAAATTCAACAATTTAATAATGTATCAATTAAACAATTACTATAATTTTTCTTAGAATACCGGAAACATTTATTAACTTTTTTGCATCTCTCCTTTAGAAGACGGTAAAAGTATTGAATCGCGATGATCAAATAATTGAGTTTACATTGCTCTTCAACAAGTATAAGAAGAGATTGTATAACTATGTTCTTAAAATGTCTGCTGACCGTATGCTGACAGATGATATTGTGCAGAATGTTTTTATAAAACTTTATCAGAATCTGGATTCCATACGCAGCAAGCAGAGCATTCAGTTTTGGTTATTTAAAGCCGCGAAAAACGAACTTTATACATTGTTCCGAAACACAAAACTGAAAAAATTATACAACGAAGCAGAAGATTACGATGAAATCGAAATTGAAGATACAGTATCCGTTTCTGATGAATTTGAGTTTAAGGAATTAAACAAATTGATTATGAATGAACTTGAAAAAATCAGTCCCGATCAAAAAGAAATTTTTATTCTTAAAGAATTTTCCGGATTAAGCTATAAGGAGATCGCAATTTTAATGGAGATTGATGAAGAACTGGTAAAAAGCAGATTGTATAAAGTCAGGCAGAAATTAATTAACCGGATTTCAAAACTTGTGCAATGATTATATATTGCTACGACTTTGAGGAGTAATTTGAAACTATTTATTGTCATTTCGAACGAGTCTTCGAGTGAGAAATCTTGGTCCCCTCAACAAAAAAGATTTCTCCCTACGGTCGAAATGACAGGACAGAATTCCGTAACAAACAATAAGCAAAACCATTTGGTGATAATATGAACAACAACAAAATAACCGAAATGATAAACGCATACTTTGACGGTGAACTTGAGAAAGGAAATGAAGCATTGCTTTTCACACAGCTTTCTCAAAGCGACGAAGGGCGAGAATATTTCAAACAGCTCAGCAAAATTAAAGCTTCCATTGATGAATCTCTTGTAGAATTTCCCGAAGAACTCGATGAAAGAATATTAAGATCTGTGAGTAAGTTTTCTGAAAAGAAGCTTGGCTTTTTTACCGGACAAAGAATGTTTGCTTCCGTTTCGTATGCTTTTGCCGTAATCTTAATTGTCTTAAGCGGATATCTTTTTATGAAAGTATCGACTTATCAAGAAAAAGTTGATATGCTATCAACTCAAATGATAATGCAATCACGAACAATTCAAATGCTTTACAACAGCTTGCCGGGTGTTGAAGTTCGAGCATCTTTTGATAACGAAATTATTGTTAAACCAAATATATGAGGTAAATATGAAAACGAAATTATTCTTTTTAATAATTCTTTTTTTGAATTTAATAAGTTGTACTGGTGAAAAACACCAAGATAATCCTTTAGACTTAGATCATATCTGGTTTTCCGGAAAAATGATAGATAAAGGTCCGCAACTAATTGATGGCAGCTCCGACAGCTTGATGGATACAATTGCTTATTACATGGAGAAAGAAAAG
>JALHTS010000227.1 GCA_022865965.1 Ignavibacteriaceae bacterium | reverse complement strand
GGCGTACTTGCTCAACTAATTGCACAGAAGCAACTGGCTGATGTGGTAATGTATGATATTGTTGAAGATTTGCCGCAGGGTAAAACTCTCGACATAGCAGAAGCAGCAAGGGTTGATGGTTTCGATGTTAACGTTAAAGGCACTAACGATTACAAAGATATCGAAGGATCAGATATTGTAATCATAACAGCAGGACTTCCTAGAAAACCGGGAATGAGCCGCGATGATTTGCTTGTTACAAATGCACAGATTATGAAGACTGTTGCAGAGAATGTAAAGAAGTTTGCACCTAAATCTATTGTTATCGTCGTATCAAATCCTCTTGATGCAATGGTAACCCTGTTTAAGAAAATTACAGGATTTCCTGAGAATAGAGTTATCGGTCAAGCCGGTATTTTAGATTCTTCACGTTTTTCTACTTTCATTGCCTGGGAACTTGGTGTTTCTGTAAAAGACGTGAATGCTATGGTGCTTGGCGGACACGGCGATACTATGGTTCCAATTGTTCGCTATGCAAACATAAACGGAATTCCTGTTTTGGGATTACTGGAGAAAAAATATAACAGCAAAGAAAAAGCTGCAGAAGTTATGAAAGCAATGGTTGACAGAACTAAAATGGCTGGCGGCGAAGTTGTAAAATTATTGAAAACCGGATCGGCATTTTACTCACCTGCAGCTGCTTCAATTGCTATGGCTGAAGCTATTTTATATGATGAAAAAAGAGTGCTGCCTGTGTGTGCCTATCTTAAAGGTGAATTTGGAGTAACCGGCTATTACGTTGGCGTTCCCGCAGTGCTTGGCTCAAATGGAGTTGAAAAAATTATTGAGTTTGAATTGAACGGCGAAGAACAAGCATTACTTGATAATTCAGTAAAAGCAGTTAAAGATTTAGTTGTTGATATGGAGAGATTGGGATTTTAATTATTGAAATAATATCAATAAAAAACCCTCCGGCATCGGAGGGTTTTTTTTAATTTCTAATATGTGAAAATTTTTAATTGACCGGATAAACACTTATAATTTGTCTTTCACCGCGTTTGGTTTCAAACTTAACAAAACCATCAGCAACGGCAAACAAAGTATCATCATTCCCCTTTTTTACATTTGCACCGGGATGAAATCTGGTACCTCTTTGTCTTACGAGTATATTGCCGGCAAGAACCTGTTCACCACCAAACTTTTTTACACCGAGTCGCTGTGCATTAGAATCACGGCCATTTCTCGTTGAGCCCTGTCCTTTTTTATGTGCCATTATAAATCTCCTTTATCCTATCTTTAGAACTTCAATTCTTGTTAAATGCTGTCTGTGTCCGTGTTTCTTTTTATAACTAATTATTCTTTTTTTCTTAAAGACGATTACTTTATCATCTTTTAAATGTTCAAGAACCTTTGCTTTAACTTTAACACCTTTAACAGAAGGACTACCAATTTTAGTTGATTTACCGTCGCTAAATAAAAGCACCTTATCAAAAGTTACTTCTGATTCAGGTTCATCTTTCAAACGCGGAACATAATACTTCGTATTTTCTGTCACTTTAAATTGTTGTCCTAAAATATCAACAACTGCAAACATTTCATCCTCTTTTTTCTAAATCAAGGTTGTAAAAGTAATAAAGATAAGGCTATATGTCAAACTTTAAGGTAGTCAAAATATTTCAAAATATTCTATTTTTTCAAGCGGAAAGAAAATTCACTGCCTTCGTTAAGCTTGCTTTTTAGCTCAATTTTTGACCCATGTGCTTCAATGATGTGTTTTACGATAGCTAAACCCAGTCCCGTTCCTCCAACTGCCCTTGAACGGGCTTTATCAACCCTGTAAAATCGTTCAAAAACACGATTTATATCCTCTTCAGGAATCCCTATACCGGTATCTTTTATTCGAATCAGACCAAACTTTTTCTCTTCTTCAACAAATATTTCAACCTTACCGTGTTCAGTGTATTTTATTGAATTCTGTATAAGATTTACTAATACTTGTCTGAGCTTATTTTTATCACCAAATAACTGAAGTTTTTCATCCGCAGAATGATAGAGCTTAAGTTCTATCCCCTTCTCATCAGCCATAGGTTTCAATTCATTAACAATCTGCTGCAGGTAAGAATTAATAACAAAGTACCTGTAACTCATTCTCATCTCACCGGATTCTATCATTGAGATATCAATCAGATCATTCAACAAGTTACTTAGGCTAATTGTATGTTGATTTGCTTTATCAAGAAAACTGAGATTAACATTTTTATCATTTACTGCGCCGTTAAGTAAAGTTTCAATATAACCCTGAATTGCAAAAATCGGTGTTCTTAATTCATGCGATACATTTGCAAGAAACTCTGTTCTTATTTTCTCTAATTTC
>JALHTS010000028.1 GCA_022865965.1 Ignavibacteriaceae bacterium | reverse complement strand
TTTTCTTTGCTGTAAACGGTGTAATGGCTCTTGTTTTTATCATCCTAATTTTTGTTTTCTTATTCAAAGAAGGTTTCAGAGCTCTTGATCATATTGGACTTTTGGATTTTCTTTACACAAACAGAATCGGCGCAGATGGTTCCCCTGAAACAGTTTTTCAATGGTACCCAACTTCCACAGAACCAAGATATTCTCTGATACCATTGATCCTTGGGACAATGCTGACAGCGATACCCGCGACAATTATTTCAACAATATTCGGGGTTGCTGCCGGTATTTATCTATCTGAAGTTGCAAATCCAAAATGGAAAGAATTTCTAAAACCAATGATAGAAATGTTTGCCGGAATTCCAACTGTTGTTCTCGGATTTATAATGCTGGTAATCGGTGCATCTTTTTTTAACGATCTTCTTCATCCTGATAACCGCTTAAATGCATTTGTTGCAGCGATTGGGTTGTCATTCGTAATTATTCCCATTATAGCATCACTTACTGAAGATGCGCTTCATTCAATTCCAAATGATTTACGGATGGCTTCTTATGGATTAGGTGCAACTAAATGGCAAACGATAAGCAAAGTAATACTGCCTGCCGCATTCAGCGGTGTTTCAGCCAGTATTATTCTTGGTTTTGGCCGTGCGATCGGTGAAACGATGATTGTACTGATGGCATCAGGAAATGCAGCAAATATTACTTCAAATATATTTCTTAGTGTTAGAACGATGACCGCAACAATTGCTGCAGAGATGGGAGAAGTTTCGCAAGGTTCCGATCATTACTTTTCATTATTTTTTATTGGAATAGTCTTATTTACGATTACATTTTTTCTTAATCTTATTGCCGAAATTATTATTAACAAAATGAGAAAAAAGAATACTTTCTAAACGAAAACTAAAATGTTACCGATTCAAAAAAAGAAAAAAGATTTTGTAGGAACGATTTCCATTTGGACAGTGAGAATAATGTTTTTCTCACTTTTGCTGGTACTTTTTCTGCTGCTTGGTAAAATTGTTGCGCAAGGTATTGGTTCGATTTCTTTTGAATTCATATTTGATGATCCAAAAAATAATATGACAGAAGGCGGAATTTTTCCGGCCATTTTTGGAACTATTGCGGTAACATTTATTATGATTCTTTTTGCGGTTCCACTTGGAGTTTTCTCAGCAATTTATATTAATGAATATGCAAAGGATACTTTTTTTACACGTATTATCAGGACTTCGATTAACAATCTTGCCGGTGTTCCATCAATTGTTTTTGGATTATTTGGGTTAGGATTTTTTATTCTGTTCGTTGGGAAAAATATGGACAAAGTGCTGGAAACTGGATTGTTATTCGGTCAGCCTGCATTAATATGGGCATCTGCAACACTTGCTGTGCTTGTGTTACCAATTGTAATTGTATCAACAATTGAGGCACTTAATTCGGTTCCCAAATCTCATCGTGATGCTTCTTATGGATTAGGTGCAACAAAATGGCAGACAATTAGAAATGTTGTTCTTCCACAGGCACGTCCCGGAATTTTAACTGGGACTATTTTAGCAATCAGCAGGGGAGCAGGAGAAACAGCACCGGTTTTATTTCTTGGTGCGGCATTCTTTTTACCAAACCTACCGGTAACTGATTTGTGCATAGGAGATTATTGTATCCCGATGATCAATCCTGCAAAGCAGTTTATGTTCCTTGCATACCATATTTTTATATTGGCTACACAGTCGTCAAATCCAACTAAGACAATGCCGATACAATATGGATCGACTTTAGTGTTAATTACTTTAACATTTTTATTAAATATTACAGCAATAATATTCAGATACAGATTTAGAAAAGCGTTAGGCAGACTTTAATTTTCAAATTTCAGATAGGCAAATGAAAGAAATAAAAATTGTAACAAAGAATCTCAATCTCTTCTATGGCGAAAAGCAGGCGTTAAGGGAAATTTCACTTGACATTCCGGATAAAAGAGTAACCGCATTTATCGGACCTTCAGGTTGTGGTAAATCCACCTTCCTCAGGGTATTAAATCGAATGAACGATTTGATAGATCATGTTAAAATAGAGGGTGAGGTTTTTGTAGATGGTGTAAATATTTATGATAAAAATATTGATGTTGTTAATCTTAGAAAAAATATCGGAATGGTTTTCCAGAAATCAAATCTGTTTCCCAAAACTATTTATGAGAATATTGTTTATGGTCCCAGGATAAATGGAATAAAGGATAAGAAAGCACTTGACGAAATTGTAGAAAAAACTTGTAACCAGGCGGCCATCTGGGATGAAGTTAAAGATAGAATGAATGAAAACGCTCTCAGTCTTTCTGGCGGTCAGCAGCAAAGATTATGTATAGCACGAGCTCTTGCAGTTGAGCCTGAAATAATTTTAATGGATGAACCGGCAAGCGCACTCGATCCTCTTTCGACTGCTAAGATTGAAGAATTAATTCATGATCTTAAAAAACAGTACACAATTGTAATCGTCACCCATAATATGCAGCAAGCTGCTCGTGTTAGTGATATGACTGCATTTTTCTATATTGGCGAATTAATTGAGTTTGACCGTACGACAAAAATCTTTACTAATCCTTCTATCAAACAAACAGAGGATTATATTAGTGGCAGATTTGGTTGAGATAAAATAGAATTTCATTTAAGAAGTTGTTTTAAAATTAATTATAACCTGATTGTCATTCCCACAAACCTGACTAAGTCAGGCAGGAGTGCGAATCTAAAACAGAATCAATAGATTCCCGTTTCCACGGGAATGACAATGGGAACAGTACATATTATAAAGAATAGAGTGAACAAAGGAGATAAAATGGAAAGACTATTAGACGAACATCTTGAGAAATTAAAAACCAGAGTTATCAAAATGTGCAGCCTTGTGGATGAACAGGTGCAATTTGCCATTAAAGCTGTTCAAGAAAATAATATGGATCTTGCTAATCTTGTAATTGAACGCGATACCAAGGTTGATAAATATGATGTAAAGATTGATAAAATATGCCAAAAAATATTTGCAATTGGACAGCCGGTAGCAATGGACCTTCGTTATATTATGTCTGCCTTAACCATCAATAATAACCTTGAAAGAATTGGAGATATTGCAACTAACATTGCAGAAAATATGATCCGTATAACTAATAAACCTGATTTTTACACTGATACAAAACTTGAAGAAATGTTTACAATTGTAAAAGAGATGCTTAAAAATGCAATTGATTCGTTTATTGAATCAAATGCTGAACTTGCAAAAAAAGTTATTGCATCAGATGATGTTATAGATAATATGAATGCTGATAATCATAAGATATTAAAAGAAATTATGAAACAAGATTGTGAGAATATAGAAGCTGGCATTGCATTACTTGTTATTTCCAGAGAGGTCGAAAGACTAGCCGATCATTGTACTAATATTGCAGAGGACGTGTTCTTTATTGTTGAAGCGCAGATGATTAAGCACAAATATGAAAAATATTTATTTGCCGATGAAGTTGAGGACGAAGAAACCTAACGCAGTATGCTTTCGATAGATTTTAATATAAGTTCACGGTAATTAACTACTCTTTCCTGGAATGCGGTTTTATTAAGACGGTTGCCGAATACAAGTCCCCAGCTTAACATCAGGATATAAGTTGGTAATACAGGAGTAACACTCACAACTTTAGAACTATAAAAATCAACAAGAACTGATTTTAATATTTCTTCCTCTTTCTGAAACAGATTATTTAAGATTTTATTTTCTTCTTCTAAGGAATAGCCTTCAACCACTTTAATTAGCATATCATATAAAAGTTTAGAATGCTGGTTGATATTTTCTTTATAAGAAATGTAATCAAGCAATCGGGTTGCAATCGGAATATCCTTATTTCCTAATGTAGTCTGAGTTGTCTGAAGGTACTGTTCAACTTCCCAGGAAATTGTTTGATAAAAAAGTTGTTCTTTCGACTCGAAGTAATGATATAAAGTCGCTTTACCGATTCGTAGATCTCTGGCAATCTCATCCAGAGTGGTTTTGTTTAATCCGTGTTTGGCAAATCTCTTATCAGCTGCTCGGATTATCTGTATTCGTTTTTCGTTTGCCAAAAGTAATTTCCGTAATTATTTACTGATCCAAAATAATAATAATTGTAACAAAACATACTCAGTTTATAAAGTGCTGCAGAAAATCGCGGTCTTCTGTTGCAGGTTTTCATCATCATATCTGTCTGTTTAGTTTCTAAATTCATAATAATACGTATATTCATTAAGATTTTAATTTTTTATATTTACAGCGTTTCAAAGTAAAACTGAGTAATAAATGATTGTTAAAGTAAAAAACATAAAAATTGGTGGCGGTAATCCGCTTGTTTTAATTGCTGGTCCTTGTGTTATCGAAAATGAGAAAATGATTTTCGATACTGCAGAGCAGATTAAAAGAATAGCTGAAGAATTAAAATTTCCCTATATCTTCAAATCAAGTATAAGAAAAGCTAACCGCACAAGCATCAATTCTTTTTCGGGAATTGGTGATGAGGAAGCAATAAAAATTCTAGATAAAGTTAAATCAGAATTTTCTATTCCTGTTTTAACTGATATTCATTCTGTTGAGGATATTGAAAAAATTGGTGATGCTGCAGATGTTCTTCAGATACCCGCTTTTTTATCACGTCAAACTGAATTACTGATTGCCGCCGGTAAAAGCGGTAAATGTGTGAATATAAAGAAAGGTCAGTTTCTTGCTCCTGACGATATGAAACACGCTGCCGAAAAAGTTTCATCAACAGGAAATAACAGTATATTATTAACTGAAAGAGGGACCACATTTGGTTATCATAATCTTGTGGTTGATATGCGTTCATTGGTAATTATGAAAGAAACCGGCTATCCTGTTGTAATGGATGCAACCCATGCAGTCCAGCTACCGAGCAAAGAAAATACAAGTGGAGGAGAACCTAAATTTATTAAACCCCTTGCCAAGGCTGCTGTTGCAGTTGGTATTGATGCATTGTTTCTTGAAGTTCATCCAAATCCAAAAGAAGCAAAAAGTGATGCAGCAAGTCAGTTAAGCATAAGTGAACTGAAAAATCTATTATTTGTTGTTAAAGAAATTGATCAAATAGTTAAAAAGAACTAAGTGCTGATGAAAGATCTTAAACTTACATTTTATCAATACAATAAATTTGTAACAAGATTTAATATTAAAATTAATTCAGAAGATTTGAGCATACCGAAAAAAAGAAATCATTTCTTAAATTATTTTCACGAGGATAAAATTTGAATTCATCAGATATTATAAAAAAAGGAAAACAGGTTGTCCGGGTTGAAGCTGAAGCAGTTGCCGGACTGGAAAATAGTATAAATGAAGAGTTTGT
>JALHTS010000226.1 GCA_022865965.1 Ignavibacteriaceae bacterium | reverse complement strand
CTTTTCAAAAAAATTAATTGTGAAATTATTTTCGAACCCGGTAGATTTTTAACTGCTAACGGCGGCATTCTTGTAACAGAAGTTCTTTACAATAAAGTGAATGGTGACAAGAAATTTGTTGTTGTTGATTCTGCAATGAATGATCTGCTTCGTCCTTCAATTTACCAGGCATATCATCATATTCAGCCCGTTCAAAAATTTAATGATAGAAATAGCATAGTTGCGGATATTGTCGGACCAGTTTGCGAAACGGGAGATTATTTTGCAAGAGAAAGGGAAATTAGTGAATCAAAATCTGGTGAATTGCTAGCGATAATGTCTGCAGGAGCTTACGGAATGGTAATGGCATCAAACTACAATGCACGCCGCCGTGCACCGGAAATTCTGGTTGAAGGAAATAAATATTCGATTATCAGAAGCAGAGAAACTTTGGATCATTTGATTTGGGATGAGAAGATTCAATAGTTTTTTATAAACAGTTTCTAAGTAAACTTAAGTAATCGATGTTTCTATGATCACCTTCTCGGGATTTAACTTGGTTTATGCCCGCATAAATCTTTTATTGTACATCGATCTTTTTATTATCAATAAACCTCATACCTGTAGCATACACAGATTGATGTTTTTTGTTATTTGCTAATTATACAGTTTATTTTTCTTGACATTACTTAGTATAATTTGCAATTTTAAAATAGAATAATTAAAACTGTTGACCTCTGGACCTTTTGGGACAACTTGTTATAGTAATTTTCTCTTATTTACATCTCTTATTTTTCCCAATTTAGGCGCAGCGATACATTTAAGATGTGAAGAAATTATTATCTTGAATAATAAAAAACATTTTTCACACTTATTAGGAGAGAGTATAAAAGGCACCAGAATCATGCAAAAATATATTCGCAACTTATTTTTTCCAATTAGGCAATCTTTGTTTATTCTATCCTTGTTTTTTATCTGCAATGTAATTAATGCGCAAGACCTTCAAAGAAATTCAAAATTAACAGGTATCGTTGTTGATTCACTTTCGGGTAAGGGATTAGCTGATGTGAATATTCTTTTTATGTCAAGAATTGATAATAGGATTATCGTAGGAACTTCATCTGATGCAGATGGTAATTTTACGGCGGAGAATATTGATGAAAATAATGTCCGGATAAAATTCACCCGGGTAGGGTATCAAACTAAAATAATTGATTCTGTTTCAGTAGCAACTACATCTAGTATGGGACTGATAAGATTAAGATCAACTGTAATTATGCTGCCTGAAGTTGTAATAAAATCTATCACACCTATGATTGAATTTCGTATTGATAAACAGGTTATTAATATCAATCAAGTCCCGGGAAGCATTGGTTCTATAACAGAAGCACTAACAAATTCCGGTGCTGTCCAAATAGACCCTGCAACAAATAAAATTACTGTTCGTGGTCAAGACGTAAAAATACAAATGGATGGACATCCATTTGATATGCCCGATAATATGCTGGCACAAATGCCGGCTTCAATGTTTGACCAAGTTGAAGTAATCCTTTCTCCTTCAGCAAAAGAAAGTGCTGAAGGTGGTGCTTACATTCTTAATTTAATTTCTAAAAAAAGCATACTGGATAGTTATAACGGTTCTATAAGCTTAAATACTTCCACTAATAATAGAAATTACGGAGGAATAAATTTTAATTATAAAAAGGATAAACTAAATATTTTCACTTCATTATCCAGCGGTTTCGGTAATTACAAAAGCTTTAGTAATAATGAACAAATAAATTATAACAGCAGCAGTTTATATCATCAAATAACCGATGGTGAAGATAATTTTGAAGGTTACAATGCTTATTTCAAATTAGGGTGCGATTATAATCTGGACGAGAATAATCTTTTAACTTTTTATGGAACTTATAATAAGTTTAAATACGATGCTGATGAAGTAAGCGATAATTATGTCACTAACAATTTGGGTTTACCCTTATATTCATTTAACAATAAAAGTAATTCAACATATAAATTTGATAATCTTTCATTATATACGTTTTATAAAAAGAAATTTGATAAAGAAGGAAACGATTTAACATTTGATGTGTTGTATACTAATATAAAAAGCCCATCAATTTCAGAAAGAAATGTAATTTATAGCAATAGTGATGGATCGCCTCAAAAACATAATAGTGAAACAGATGAGACAGCAAATACTTTTATCTCAAAAATTGAATATGTATACCCCTCAGAAATTGGAAAATTTGAAACAGGTTATAATTTTACTTATAGGAAAAGAGAGAATGATTACAATGCTTTAGATTATTCATACATTACGAATAGCTGGAAAGACAGTTTGAATCTTAGTAATCTTTTCAAGTACAAGGAAGATATTCATGCTTTTTATATTACATATTCTAATACATTTGGCAAAGTAGATATCAAAACAGGGGTTAGGGCAGAAAACCTGCACACAGAAGGGGAACAGATTACGTCAAATGAAAATTTTTCTAAGTACTTTTTTAATCTTTTTCCAAACTTTAATATTGCTTACAAGTTCAATGATATGTTTCAGATTACATTTAATACATTCAAGCGTGTAAGATACCCGCAATTATATTTTGTAAATCCTTTTAAGCAATATAATGGACCAAATAATTATAGTTTGGGGAATCCGGAATTACAACCTTACTTTCTAAGCGCATATACACTAAGTTTATCGCAATTTATTAATGTTTACTACGTTTATTCTACAGGGTTATTTAATTATGTTACTTCTGTTATTGAGGACAGCATTACTGTATTCAGCCCGATTAATATCAGTTCCAATAAAACTTACGGTATTGAATTGACATTGCCATATTATAATACACCAACGATGCCTGTTCATCTTCCTGATTTTATAAGTATGCTTTATGTACAATTTGGTTATACATACCGCAAACAGACCGGGCAGTATTTAAATGAAGATCTAAATTATTCCGAATATCGTAAAAGGTTAATTGCAAATTTAGGATTAAACCTTTGGTTTGATGTTAATGCTAATCTATCATTTAGATATTTTCCTAAAATAGAATCCACTAGAAGTATTATTGGAGAAAGCCACATCCTCTCATTATATTTTAGTAAAGCATTTATGGATCAGAAATTACAAGTGAATTTATCCATTTCGGATTTATTAAATTCTCAAAATTTTTCATCTCAGACTTACGGAACTGAATTTTATTCGAACTATTCATTTACGCGATATCGAAGCCGCAGCATATCAATTGGAATATCATACAGGATTAATGATTACAAAGAAAGAAGAGACAGAAACATTGACGATGGAAGGGATGCAAGTGATAAAGAGAAATTTTAGAATCCCACAAACTTGCTGCAGTTAAAAAATTCTGAAGTGAGATATATAGATGAGCATTTTTGTTACTTGGTTAAATTCCTAAGACAGATACTATCTTTTTCTTAGTTATACTGCCTACCCACTTTCATCAGTCGTTTTATCAAAGTAACCGGATGAAGAACTTCCACATCAACATTAAACTTTTGTGTACCGTATTTTATTTGTCCCATACAACCGGGATTACCTGTTAACACAATTTTTGCATTTGTGTTTTTAATATTCTTCATCTTTCTTTCTAACTGAACTAAAGCATCATCATATCTAACAACATTATAAATTCCAGCACTGCCGCAGCACCAACTTGCTTCTTCAAGTTCTGTGTAGTTAATTCCAGGTAAAGATTTTATAACTTCGCGTGGTTGAGTTACGACTTTTTGTGCGTGGGCTAAATGGCAAGCATCGTGATAAGTTACTTTATTAAGTTCAAGATCAAGTTTATGTTCAAGATTCGGAAGTGGTTCTTGTTCTGCAAAGAATTCCATAACGTCTTTTATTTTAGAAGAAAATCGTTTTGCTTTCTCTGCGTATTTAGGATCATCTTCGAGCAAGTGAGCATAATCTTTCATAAATGCACCGCAACCCGCAGAGTTAGATATTAGAAATTCATAATCGTGTTTATCAAATGCATCTATATTTTTTCTTGCTAGCTTCAGGGCAAACTCCATATCACCATTATGTCCCATCAACGATCCGCAGCAAACCTGATCTTGTGGAGTCATAATTTTACAGCCGCATTCTTTAAGAACATCAATGGTATCAATATTAATATCGGCAAACATTGTATTCATCAAACAGCCAAAGTGAGCTGTCATTATTTAACTTAAAAGATATTTGTAAACTTAAAATATTTTCTTTCGTTACTTTATCCGAAACCCTAATTTCATTATCAATTCGGAAATCTCTTTGGTACCATTTATAAGTTTAATCTCATAAAACGGAAATTCTCTCCTAATTGGATATTCATTTCTTTGTTTCTCAAACGTTTCAACGGATGATCTTAATCTCTTATCATCATCCAAAATTGAATATGTATGTAAAATGATTTCAGATAATATTTTTTGAGTTGTTTTATTATTACAATCAACTTCAATTACTGAGGAATTAGGAGCCAAAGGAATTTCTTGAGGATACCAGTTTTTTTGAAAATCTAAATTAAAAAATTCAGATATGGCATTTATACAAACAGCTGTCCCATTTGCTTTTCCTTCTACTGAATAACCTGCGATATGAGGAGTAGCTACATCAATAATGTTTAGCAATTCTTGGTCTATATCTGGTTCATTTTCCCAGACATCTAAAACTGCTGCTGAAATATTCTTTCTATCTATGGCTTGAATCATTGCATCTGAATCAATTATTTCGCCTCGTGATGTGTTTATAATTATTTTGTTTTGCATCAGGGAGAAATATTCTTTATCTGCCAAATGATGTGTCCGGTCAATTCCCGATAAATTTAGTGGGACGTGAAATGTAATTATATCACTTGTATCTGTGAGTTCCTGTAAGTCAATAAAATTACTACTTCCCTCTTTTCTCTTCCTCGGTGGATCATTTAACAGAACATTCATCCCTAATAATTTACCTAACTTTTCAACCTTGCTTCCAACATTTCCAACACCAACAATTCCTAAGGTTAGTTTACTTAAATCTAAATTCTTACTTGCCCTTAATGTGAGCAGGGCCGAAGCAACATACTGCATAACTGACGAGGAATTACATCCGGGAGCATTGATCCATTGTATTCCTTTTGAAGCACAATAAATTGTATCAATGTGATCGTAACCAATAGTTGCAGTTGCAACAAATTTAACTTTTGAATTTTTAAGAAGTGATTCGTTACATTGAGTTCGGGTTCTTATTATCAAAGCATCTGAATCTTGTAAGGTTTCTGGAGTGATTTCATCCGGAGACAGATATTTAATATCTACAATATTATCCAGGACTCCTTTTAGAAAAGGAATTTTGTTATCAATTAATATTTTAATTTTATTTTTCATAGTAAACATTATTCTTCAGTATTTCATAGATAAAAATATTATGATTTAGATTCATTATGAACTGCTTTTATTAATTATTATTTCTCTTTGAATGTTAAAGTTTAACATCGATTAGGAGACTCTAATTATTTTGTATAATAATTGATGAAGGATATTCTTCTCTTATTATTCCATTCCAAATTTTGATGAGAAAGAATATGGCTTGGATATCATCATAAAAATGGAAGGTGCTCTTTTAGAAATTTCAAACGAGAATGACCGAGCACTATATTACGGTATTTTTGGAACACTAAACCTCAGCCTTGAATTAATGCCTCTGCTAAGTGGAAAGCTGATTGGATTTATTGGATTTGAAATGATTTTTATTATTTATCCGTTTATTACTTTTATTGTGCTCTTAATTACAAAAAAAATAATTTGTCCAATTGATAAGATTGAAGCTGTCAATAGATAAGTTAAACAAATATTTTTTATATTTACTTGAGAAAAAAGGTGATAAATTCTAAATTGCCATCAACCATTAAAGGTTCAATATGATTGAAGAAGATTTTTCCAGAAAATTTGTAGGCGATGTTTTAATAGAACAAGTGAACTTCTGTCGCGCAACAATAAAAGAAGCCACTGTTTTCCGCGATCGGGTTTATGAATCAATTGCAATGAAACAATATAAAATAATAGTTGATCTCAGCAAATGCGACTTTATTGATTCTACATTTCTTGGTGCGCTCGCTATGATTTTAAAAAGAATTACCGAAAAAGGCGGTGAGTTGAAATTGATCGTACCAAGTTCGGAAGCTTTTGAAATAATGAATACAATGGGGTTATACAGGGTGTTCAATATTTATTCTACGGAAGAGCAAGCAGTAGAATCTTTTTCTTCATAGAATATTTTTAAGTTAGAGTAGGATTATTTCATCTACAAAAATTTTTATTTTTAGCTTTTAACAAACACAGCCTCATCATACTCGCTTTCAATTTTTCAGAAGGATTTAATGTTGCACTGGCCTATATTTTCCCCAATGGATATATAGCTAATGGAAATTCATTTGCTGGCAGATTCATTACTTGCTTAAGTGCTTCATCTCCAAATGCGCCTATCATTACAGTGCTTAGTCCTAATGAAACTGCCTGAAGAAATATATTCTGTCCAACGTGCCCAACTTCCATATTTACATATCTCTCAGATCTCTTTCCGTATTTAACTGAAGTTCTTTCGTATACCGCAGTAATTATAACCAAGGCCGATGCTTCCTCAATTGCATTCTGTCTTAGAGCAGCATTTGAAATTTCTGCTCGCTTATCCCCTTCTGCAATTTTCTTTATGGTATGATCTTGAGGATCATATTTATAGATACCTGCAATTAGTTCTTCTACATTTGCTGCAACTAAATACACTTCCAGAGGATATAAAGCACCTGCAGAAGGGGCGGTTCTGAGTCCATCTGTTTCATCAGTTATTCCCTGTGCAGCCCAGAGAATTTGAGAGACTTCAGATAAGGATAATGGTTTATTACTATAATCTCTGACAGATCGTCTTTTCTGTAATGCCTCTTCAATAGAAGTATTACTCTTATAATTTGGTGCTGGTAACTGAATAATATCTGATTCCGAGTTTTGCATTCCTTTTTTATCCTGGCAGAAAAAATTGGTGGTGATG
>JALHTS010000027.1 GCA_022865965.1 Ignavibacteriaceae bacterium | reverse complement strand
GGGATTCACTTGAGGAGTGGTTACGAAAGTTCCCAACCCTTTTTTACGTACTAAATAACCCATATTAGATAAATTCTGAATTGCTTGTCTAACAGTTGCTCTAGCCAATCCAGTTAGTTTTACTAATTCTTCTTCAGTTGGTATTTTATCATTAAGTTTGAAAATTCCCTGCTGAATTTGCTCTTTGAGCCAAGTTTGCAATTGGAAATATGAAGGGATGGGGCTGGTTTTATCTACTATCATAAATTTTTCAACTCTCTACTTTGTATAGACAATTATACAAATGATTCTTATTTTTGTCAAGTTTTATTTTTATGAAAATTGTGTTTTGCAAAAACCTTATGAGTCATTAACCTACCCTACATAGTCGCACCAATGCATAAATTAGTATTTACCCATAAAGTACTAGCAAATTGAATAGAAGAACTTTAGAAGAGATTTTTCAAAAGCCTTGAATTTAGTCTTTAATCAAGCTTTTTTGTAATTGGTAAGATCAACGGTTTTCTTTTCAAGAGCTAACTATTAATTGCTCTTGTATTTTTGGGGTAACTCCCAAGTTTCTTGATACTCATTATAGAGCTGTTTTGTTAGTTGGACAAGAACCGGGTTAGCTGAAGAATCTAGCCAATAAATTATTTCTTTCATATTTACCGGTTCCATTTCCGTACAACCAGCGGTGGTTTCATTAGGAAGGGACCAATTATGTAAGAAAATGCATGATCCTGCACCTTTGATAATTGGATCTGTGTTTTGGTCGATAATAACTCCTTGTTCGTACCAGATATCAGCAAAAGACATTTTCTCTGATGATTGCCAATCTACTTCTTCAATTTCGTTTCGAAGAATTATTAGATTATAATAACTTGATTTACTATCATCAATACATTCGAGCATCTCGGTAATAGGAATGTAAGGAATTTTCAACCCTTTCATTTCTTCTGCCCTTGCATAACCAAAAGCAGAACTTAATTCAAACACTCCAGCAGGACTTCTTCCATCCCCTTCAGTTTTCATCGGTAGTTTTGATGAATCTATCGAATTTAATCCTCTACCCCAGCCAAGACCATTTCTTCCAATAACAACAGGAATTGTATTACGGATCTGAATCCACGTACTCTTATCACTCTGTCTTTCAAAGTAGATAAGATTTCCAACAGTTGATGTTATTGAATCGGTCAATACTAATATCATCTGCCTACTGTTTTCAGGTATAGGCGAATCATTTGAGATTTGAGAACAACAAATTGATGTATACAATAAAATAAGAATTGAATAGTATTTCGGGTTAAATAATAATTTCTTCATACATACCTTTTCAAATATCATAAGTAATTTAATTAAAAAAATAAATCTTATGACAAATTAATATTTAATATCAGAAAACTCTGAGTACATTAAGCAACTTAAAGTAACATTCCTGGAATCCTTTCGTCGGAAGAATTCACTTATCGTTAATCGGATTTAGCGGTTTAGGATTTTTACATTAAAAAGAAGTTGATGCTATGAGTAAGATCTCTTTTTATCTTGAAGATAGTTATACTAAAAAATTTTATAACCCCGATTCTTTATAAGAAATCAGGAAAAACTTAAGACTAAGTTTACAGTAGATCTCAGAAATTGGCGGTTGTGTAAAAGGAGCCTGTGGAATTGAGTTTAAAATTAATTTTGCGTTAACCACTCTTCCAATTTCTTTGCGATATTCATAGCGGCCGGAGGATCATAATTAGACATTATGGCTACTGTATAGCCCAAATCCATATACATTGATAAATGAGAATTGATTCCGCCTGCACCACCGCTATGCCCAATTATCCGATGACCATTAATAAACTTTTCCTGAAATAGATATGCATATTGAGTTTGTTCATCTCTTTCTACTTTGCCCGTAGTCATAGTTTTAAAATGATCTGCGTCAAGCAAAATATTGTTTCGAAGAGCGATGTCAAATTTTAACAAGTCCTCAACTGTGGAATAGCCGCCGCCTGCAGGTCCTCCTTTTGCAGGATGTGAGAATAAGTTATTATGCCAGGCATCGTATGATCTTCCCATCGGATTGCCTTTTGTATAACCAACTGCGAGATTATCTACGATCATTGAAATATCATAACAATCACTGTTGTTCATCCCTGCTGGAGAGTATACATATTTTTTAATATAGTCATAATAATCCATCCCGGAAATTTTTTCTATTATAAGTCCAAGAACCAAGGGGCCGCAATTACTATATAAAAACCTCTCGCCAGGTTCAAATTGTAAAGGATTTTTATTTGCTAAATTATCATAATCTGCCACACTATTAATTTCAGATATTTTAGGAGACTGAAAATACTCCTCCCAATATTGCCCCATCCCTGAAGTATGTGTCAGCAGGTGATGTATTGTTACTTTATCTCTAACATCTTTATTGGGGTAATCCGGAAGATATTTGCCCACCTTATCATCAAGCTTCAATTTGCCTTGCTGTTCAAGCTGCATTATAGCTGTGCCTGTGAACATCTTATTCATTGATCCAAGATTAAATTTTGTGTCTAATTTATTCGGAACTTTAAATCCCTTATGAGCATAACCAACAGCATTTTTATAAATTTGTTCACCGTTTTTAGTTACCAGGATCGTTCCCGAAAATTCATCTTTGCTCACCATCTCCTTTATCAAATCATCCAGTAACTTTGTTAACTCTTCCGTAGTAATTTGTGAATAAGGCATGGACTTTGTTTTATTTTCCACGCGATTTACATCTTGAAATTCTCGAGTCTTATCCGACCAAGCAGCAGGTTTCGATCCTGGTTGAACTCCCATTCTGCTAATTAAATATGGATCTTTTTCTTCAACCCACAATTTC
>JALHTS010000225.1 GCA_022865965.1 Ignavibacteriaceae bacterium | reverse complement strand
GTTGATATAAACATTAATGAGATTGTCCCTTCAACCGAAGATATTATTCTCAGTCAGGGAATTCCTAAAGGTTCTGTTATAAAAGAGAATATTAAAAAATTACTTGATGATTCGCTCAGCCTCTTTCTAACCGAGGCACATCCATTTTGCATCATTAGAGAAATATCAGAAAATGATTTTGGAGAGATATTTATAGGCGAAGGAACCAACGAGGAAGAAGCTCCACTAAAAGAGATTTATCCTCAAGCAGATCATCTGGAATTATTTGCTGTAACAATGGGCAGCGGGATAAGTGAAAGAATTACTGAATTATTTAATTGCAGTGATTTTGCAATCGGGTCTATGCTTGATTCGGTAGCTTCGCTTGCTGCTGATAAATCAGTCGCGCTTCTTGAAAAGCACGTCACGAAAAAACTTATTGAAAAAAAGATGACAAGAAACAGCAGTATGGTTCTTAGCTACAGTCCCGGTTACTGTGGGTGGCATATAAGCGCGCAGAAAAAATTATTCTTGTATCTTCATCCGGAACAAATCGGCATATCGTTGAATGAATCCTATTTAATGACTCCATTGAAATCTGTTACCGGAGTATTAATTAATGGCAACAAAAACATTCATAACTTTGAAAACAGTTTTAGTTTTTGTTACAATTGCAAAGCACAATCGTGTATTGAAAGAAAAGAAAGAATTCTCAGTCATTAATTATTTAATATCTTGAGGAACGGCATGGAAATCTTAAAAGAAATATCAACACAACTTCAGCTTGGAGATGATGAAAAAGTATTTGAATTAACAAAGCAAGCCATCGAACAAAAAATAGATCCTAAAATTATTTTGGCTGATGGTCTTGTTTCCGGTATGAATGTCATTGGTGAGCAATTTAAAAATCACGATATCTTTCTTCCCGAAGTTTTACTTGCTGCCAAAGCAATGTACGCCGGAATGGATCAACTTAAACCTTTATTCATCAAAGAAGATATGCCTACTCTTGGAAAAATTGTTATCGGAACAGTAAAAGGTGATCTGCATGATCTTGGAAAAAATCTGGTAGGCATTATGCTTAAAGGCGCCGGGTTTGATGTTATTGATTTAGGAAAAGATGTTTCTCCGGAAAGATTCATTGAGACAGCAGTAAAAGAAGATGCAAAGCTTATTGGTATGTCAGCGCTTTTAACTACTACAATGCCGATGATGAAAACAGTAATTGAGCTATTGGAACAAAATAATCTTAAAGGAAAAATAAAAACAGTCATTGGCGGTGCACCGATAACTGAAGAATATGCAAAAGAAATTGGTGCCGACGCGTATGCTTTTGACGCTTCTAAAAGTATCGAATGTGTAAAATATCTATTGAGCGATTAAATGAAACCTATTCTAGATAGATTGAAAAACGGTGAAGTTCTGGTTGCAGACGGTGCAATGGGTACTATGTTATTTCAAAGAGGATTAAAATCTGGAGAATGCCCCGAGTTATTTAATCTTACTCATCCTGAAATACTTACCGAAATTGCGTCACTTTATTTTCAAGCCGGTGCGGATATTATTCAAACAAATACTTTCGGCGGCTCACCCCTTAAACTTTCTAATTATCAGCTTGAGGCAAAGACAAAAGAAATAAACCAGACCGCTGTTTCTATTGTAAAAAAAGTCGTTGATGATAAAGCATACGTTTCCGGTTCTTGCGGTCCGTCGGGAGAAATATTAGAACCTTACGGGAATATTGAAGAAGAAACGATGTATAATAGTTTCAAAGAACAAATATCCGCATTGATTAACGCAGGCGTTGATTTAATCTGCATAGAAACAATGACTGATCTTCAAGAAATTATGCTGGCAATTAAAGCTGTAAAATCAGTTTCGCTAAGTACTCCGGTGATGGCCACGATGACATTTGAAAAAATTCCAAAAGGGTTTTACAGTATAATGGGTGTGAATATTGAAAAAGCAGTTGAAGGTTTAACTGAAGCAGGTGCTGATATTATCGGATCAAATTGCGGACATGGTATTGATGACATGATCGAAATCGCGAAACAGATTAAGACAATTTCCAGTAAACCGGTCGTGATTCAATCCAATGCTGGATTGCCGGAATATAGTGGAAATGAATTAGTTTATCGTGAATCACCTTCGTACTTTGCTGAAAAAACAGTTGAGCTGATTGAAGCAGGAGTATCAATAATTGGCGGGTGCTGCGGTACAACTCCTGAACATATTAGTGCAATTAGAAAAGTGGTTGATTCGACCACACGGATTAAAATTTAAGCATCCCATATAAAAAGGCCAGAAAACTAGAAAAAGCTGAAATGAAATAAAAAATGCGAACAAGTTAACACAAGTTCGTACTTCTGAGAGCCTCGGCTCCGCGAGTCCGTCAACTGACGGATTAGCTAACGGATCGAACCTGCAACCCTTTTCTCTTTAACAAGATTCCAAATAAATTCTCTGCCTTTTTGTGAATTAAATTGCTTTTCTCTTTGTCTACAATATGGGGGTAGGATCATACATAGAATTAGTAACAGAATATAAAACATACATTGAAAAGGATTTGTCCTTAACCAAGCTCAGTTGGAGAGAAAATTTAATGTAAGTAGAGCCTGGATTATTTAAGTTATAAGGTCAGGGAAATTTGGTCATTAAACATTACTCAACGCTCATTAAAGTCAAGGGCTGCCTAATAAAAGTGGAATATTCAAACTGAAGAATAACTTTGGTGAGTTTATGGATATCTTTGTTTAGAGTGATTTTGATTTATGATGTTAATATTCCCAGTCGGTGGAGGAGGATGGGAATTTTTTTATGTAAAAAATTGGAATGAAAAAAATTAAAATCTATTTTAAGAAATGAAATTCAATATGTGGGTACATGACGGGTCCTACTTCTCTTCTCATACCGATACTAGTTTTTATATTGCTGGGCTGGTGGAAAAAACCGAATAGATTATAAAAAATTATCCCTTGCAATTAACCGCTTTTTTATGATATTTTTACACGTAATAAAACAGAGTCTATCTTTTTAAGAAGGCTACTTTTTCTGTAATTAAAAATATTGGACTTGATCCTTGAGACAGGTACCAGCAAAAAGTAAACAGTATTCATACCTAATCGCCGGCAACGGCAGACTCTCAAAACATTTCCAGCATTATTTTTCTTTAAAGAATATTTCTTATAGAGTTTGGACCAGAAGTTCAGAAGAATTATTTCAGTCAATAGGGCAATCTGCTAAAAGTGTATTAGTTTTAATTAAAGATGATGAAATCGAAAACTTCCTTGATCACAATCGCAAAAAATTATCTGATGACAAAACCTGGATACATTGTTCAGGAATGCTTTCTACAAGTCTTGCTGAAAGCGCTCATCCATTGATGTCTTTTACTGATGAACTTTATGGCATTGATAAGTATGAATCAATAACCTTTATCACTGAAAAAGGTAGAAAGAGTTTTATTGAATTATTCCCGGGACTAAAAAATCCCAACTACCAAATCGAATCAAGCGAGAAAACTCTTTACCACGCTTTTTGTGTACTTAGTGGAAGTTTTACAACGATAATTTGGCAATTCTTTTTTGATTATTTAAAATCGAAGAATATCCCTGAGTCAGCAGCATACTTATATTTAACCACTATCACAGACAATCTAAAAAATAATGCGGCACCGCTTACTGGGCCAATTCAACGAAATGATAAAAACACAATCCAAAAACATCTTGAAAGTTTAAATGATCTCCCGGCTAAAAGCATTTACATTTCTTTTTTAGAGGCATATAATAAAATGACTAAGGAGAAGATAGTTGAAAACAATAAATGAATTTAAGATCAGCAAAGAAAGCAATAAACCAATTTCTGTAGTTACGTGTTATGATTATTGGTCTGCATTAATAATAAATGATACAGATATAGACGCTGTATTAGTTGGCGATAGCGCAGCTATGGTTATGCATGGATTTGACACTACAGTTAATGCAGAAGTTGAGATGATGTCTTATCATCTTGCGGCAGTGAAAAGAGGCTTAACAGAAAAGTTATTAATTGCAGATATGCCTTTCCTTGCGCACAGAAAAGGTGATCAATACGCTATTGAAACCGTTGATAAATTTGTTAAGCTCGGTGCAAACGCTGTTAAAATTGAAGGTGCCGGTTCAAATGTTGCAACAATAAAACACATTGTAGATTCGGGAGTTCCTGTTATGGGGCATATTGGTCTTACACCTCAATCTGTAAATAGTATAGGTGGATATGTACTTCAAGGGAAAAATGAAGAGACTTCCAACCAGCTAATTAATGATGCAAAAGCTTTAGAAGATGCAGGATGTTTTTCCATAGTGCTTGAATTGATTCCGGCTCAACTAGCAAAAGAAATAACAGAATCTATTCGTATCCCAACAATAGGAATTGGAGCTGGATCTTATACTTCAGGACAAGTACTTGTTTTACATGATTTACTTGGTTTATCTAAAAGTTTTAATCCTAAGTTTTTGAGAAAATATTTAAATGGATATGAATTAATTAAAGATGCACTTAACCGTTATGATCAGGAAGTTAAATTAAAAACATTCCCGGGTGAAAAGGAAAGCTATTAATGACAAAGGTTATTAAAGAATTAAATAAGTGGAAAGCCATACGAAAAAGCGATGTCTTTCTTAATAAAACTGTTGGATTGGTGCCGACAATGGGTGCTTTGCATGATGCACACCTAGCGTTGATTAAAAAATCTATACAGCAAAATGATATAACAGTGGTAACAATTTTTGTAAATCCAACTCAATTTAATAATCAGAAGGATTTTAAGAATTATCCGATTACAATAAAAGAGGATTTGAGTAAACTTAAAAAGTTAAATGTTGATTTTCTCCTTAACCCGTCGTATGAAGACATTTATCCGGATAATTATGAATACAAAGTTGTCGAGTCAAACTTAAGCAAAATTCTTTGCGGCAAATTTCGTCCCGGACATTTTGATGGCGTACTAACCGTTGTGCTTAAACTATTAAATCTTGTAAAACCTGACCGAGCATACTTTGGTGAAAAAGATTACCAGCAATTGAAGTTGATAGAAGGGCTGGTTAAGGCTTTCTTTATCGATACAAAAATTGTATCACTTCCAACTGTCCGCACTAAAGAAGGTTTGGCACTTAGTTCGAGAAATCTTAGGCTTTCTGAAGAACAAAAAATTAAAGCAGTTGAATTTCCTAAAAGTCTTGCTTCCTCATTATCAAACGATAAGATAAAATCGCTATTGAGGAAAAAGGGATTTAAAGTTGAATACATTGAACAAATTGATAACAGACGGTTTGGCGCTGTTTATCTTGGAAACGTGAGGTTTATTGATAATGTTAAAATCTAAAATATTATTTAAAATTTCCGGATCTATCGCAGCTTATAAAAGTGCGTATCTTATTTCAAAATTGGTGCAAAACGGATTTGATGTACAGACTGTTGTAACGACTTCATCACTTCATTTTATCGGCAAAGCTACTTTAGAAGGTTTAACTGGTAAACCTGTTTTGATTGATCAATATGAAGATGGTAAGATGATGAGCCACATTAATCTTATGAAATGGGCTGATCTAATTATCCTTTGTCCGGCAAGTGCTAACACGATTAATAAAATGGCAAACGGAATTGCGGATAATCTCGTAACCTCTTTATTTCTTGCACACAGCTGGGATAAACCTTACTTGATTGCTCCCGCTATGAATACGGCAATGTACAAACATCCCGCAACACAGGAATCATTAAAAAGATTAAAAGACTGGGGAGTTGATATACTGCCTACTGATTCCGGACATTTAGCTTGCGGAGATATTGGTGAAGGGAAACTATTTGATCCTGATCATATTTACGATCACATTGTTGATGTGCTTAACAATCAGAATGGAAATTCAGATTCTAAAAAATCAATTCTAATAACAGCAGGTGCAACAAGAGAATCTATTGATGGTGTCAGGTTCATTACCAACTTAAGCACCGGCAATACCGCTGCCACAATTGCGGATCATCTTTCATCAAAGGGATATAAAGTAACATATCTGCACGGGATAAATACTCTACTTCCAAATAACAAAACCAATAATATTCAGTATAGAGATTTTCAAAACTTCAAAGAAACTTTAAATGAGTTATTAGAAAGTAATTATTATGATTCGGTTATTCATCTTGCAGCAATAAGTGATTACACAGTTGATAAAATCAAATCTGAAGAACTTGCTTTATCAGGATCGGGAAAAAGTAAACTGGATTCCGAACTTAGCAATTTAACAATTAACTTAAAACCCACTTCCAAAATTGTTGATAAAATAAAATCAATATCAAAAAATAAAGATGTTGTTTTATTTGCTTTCAAATTTTCAGGAAGCTCAAGTTTAGATGAATCAAAAAAAGAAGTTGGTAAACTATTAAAGCATTCTAATGCAGATTTTGTTGTATTGAATCATTTGCAGGATAGAACTAAGGATGGGATTCAAACAAATTATTACATATTCAACAAATCGGCTTTGCTGAAGAATGTTGAAAACTCAACACAGCTTGCAATTGAAATTGAACAAATAATAAAAGTATAAAGAGGAGTAGATATGCTACTTTGCCTTGATATCGGTAACACTCAAATATATGGGGGTGTGTTTGAAGATGATAAGATAGTTTTGCAATTTCGTAAATCATCAAAATTATCTCCATCATCAGATGAGATTGGAATATTTCTTAGAGAAGTTCTTAGGGAAAATAACGTAAACCCAAAAGATATTTCCGGAATAGCAATGTGTTCAGTAGTGCCGGATGTTGTTTATTCAATACGGAATGGATGTATTAAATATTTTGATATTGACCCTTTTATTCTGAAAGCAGGAGTAAAAACAGGACTAAAAATTAAATACCTAAATCCGCAAGAGGTAGGCAGTGACAGAATTGCCAATGCAATTGCGGCAATAAATTTATATCCAAATAAAAATATTGTTGTTATGGATTTTGGAACTGCAACTACTTTTGATGTGATATCTAAACAGAAAGAATATTTAGGCGGTGCAATCGTTCCCGGGATAAGAATATCGATGGAAGCATTAGAAAGTAAAACGGCAAAACTTCCTGCTGTAGAAATAGCGGTGCCCGAAAAAGTAATTGGACAGACCACTAAAGACAGCATTCAGGCTGGATTATTTTTTGGTCATATTGGAATTACAAAAGAAATAATTACGAGAGTATCGCAGGAGGCGTTCGGTGGAACAAAACCTTTCATTATAGGTACCGGTGGTTTTGCAAATATGTTTAACAATGCCGGATTATTCGATACAATTAATCCCGAACTTGTTTTAAGAGGACTTTACTATTCATCTAAAATGAATTTACAGAAAGAGAAATAATATGATACTAACTGTTTTAAAATCTAAGATACACAGAGCTGTTGTAACCGGTGCTGATTTAAATTATGAAGGAAGTATTGCAATAGATAAGAAGTTAATTGAGGCTGCAAACCTTAATGAATTTGAAAAAGTAGAAATTTATAATATAAATAGCGGTGCAAGATTTTCTACTTACGTTATACTCGGGAAAGATGGTGAAATTTCATTAAATGGTGCGGCAGCAAGATTAGTGCAAAAAGATGATTTGATTATCATCGCCTGCTATGCCCAGATTGATGAGAAAGAAATAAAATCTTTTAAACCAAAAATAGTTTTTGTGGATGAGAAAAACGGAATAAGTAAGAGTGGTAAGTAGTATAGATTCATCTGGATATTTGAATCTGCTTTCCCCACCAACTCAGCATTTTGATATGAATTTTTTCGAAGTGTAGTTATACGTGACTCTATATTAAAATCAACCGCAGTCAAAAATAGTTAATTGCATTGATTAAGTCTAACATTTTTTAGTTAACAAGTGTAAAGGGTTTAGGGTGTGGAATGAAATAAAAAAAGCGAACAAGTTAACACAAGTTCGCACTTCTGAGGGGTTCGGCCCCGCGAGTCCGTCAACTAACGGATTAGCTAACGGATCGAACCTGCAATCTTATCTTTAATCATTCTCCACATAAATTCTCTGCCTTTTTGTGATTTTAGTTGCTTCTCTCTTTTTAGAGCTTCGCTTCTTGTCTCATAATCTTCTTTATATACAACCTGACATGGTTTATATCTTTTTGTATAAGTGGACAGTAATCCATTATTGTGCTCAAATAACCTTCTCTCAAGATTATCTGTTTGTCCAATATAGATTTTGCTGTGGCTGGAAGAATAAATGGCAGATAATCTACACCTAATTATATTTCTGCCAGATACCCTGTCACTAATTAAATCATTATTCTCAAGTTCC
>JALHTS010000224.1 GCA_022865965.1 Ignavibacteriaceae bacterium | reverse complement strand
GGACTTGATGACACATTCAATGAGATAGCAGAGTTATCAAATCAATGCCGTTTTAAAGATTGTACTCATACCATTGAAGAGGGTTGCGCAATATTATCTGCACTAGAAGCGGGAAGTATATCGAAAGAACGTTATTCGAATTATATAAAAATGTACAAAGAATCTCTATATCACTCAATGTCGTATGTTGAAAAAAGGAAAAAAGACAAACTGTTTGGGAAATATATTCATTCAGTAATGAAGCATAAAAAAGATTAAAAGTAAAATATTAATTTGATGTACGATTATCTGTTCCATCTGCGTCACCTGCCTGCCGGTAGACAGGTCAGCGTTCTATTTCAACCTTGAATAATCCTTTTCAATACCCACATACTGAAAAATTTCACTTTTAACATAAGACCAGGCAATTCCTGCAAGATTATATTATTATTTAATTATTGAGAAATGTAAAAGTAATGTAAAAGTTTTGAAAAAGCGGGTTATGCCCTTTTCAATTCGATTGAATTCATTTAGGTTTCCTATAAAAATATAACAAATCTGTATGAATAATAAGCATTTACACACTTTTCACGTGCCGGTAATGGGGCTGGGTTTTACGGTTGATACTCCGGTTAGAATATCTAAATACGGAATATCATCAGTAATTTCAATAGTTGACGATGTACTCCTGGAAAAAATGAGAGAACATTACTGTCGTAAATTGGAAATTCTTTTTGATCCAATTTCAGATAAAATAGAAGATTCCAGGGCGAAAAGAACCACCGCTTATCTCAACCTTATCGATAAAATTGTTAAAGAAGAGTTTGAAGAATTTAAAAACTATGCATCGGAAAACAGCAGCGAGCTGGAAAAATACATGGATATGCTGCCTGAATATTCGGAACTGAAGCTAAGTTATAAGAGGTTTTCTCAAAAGAATAATAGCAAAAATGAATTAAAGGAATGGATTCAAAATAATCTTATACCCGGCAGTGCTGATGTAAATATAATGACCAAAGTCGATAAAGAAAATTATTACAAAAATGAAAAACTTTCTAGTGAATACAATGATGCCCACGCCGCACTCCGCGGTTATGCAAAAAGTAATTTGAATTCTTCAATTGTTCTGTCAGCAGGATTTAGTCCAAGATTATACGGTTACTTTGAAAAATTTGAAGATTTCTATCCGGATGAGAATGGCTATTGCAAAAAGAAAATAATCTTAAAAGTAAGTGATTTCAGATCAGCAACTATACAGGGTAAATTCCTTGCAAAAAAAGGTTTGTGGATTTCCGAATACAGAATCGAATCTGGTTTAAACTGCGGCGGACACGCCTTTGCATCCGATGGATATTTAGTGGGACCAATCTTAGAAGAATTTAGAACTCATAAAGAAACGCTGATTCAAACTACATTTGAGATCCTGAAATCATCTCTTAAAAATAAAAACCGCGTATGTCCGGATTTACCAATGGATGTGAAAATCACAGCTCAAGGAGGAGTAGGAACTTCTGAGGAACATCAGTTCCTGCTGGATTATTACCATCTCGACTCGATTGGCTGGGGAACACCGTTCCTGCTTGTTCCCGAAGTTACTAATGTGGATACCGGCACTCTGAAGACGCTGACTGAAGCTAAAGAGGATGATTTATATTTAAGTAAGATTTCACCATTAGGAGTACCTTTCAATAGTCTGAAAGGAAATACGAAAGACGTTGAAAAAATGGAACTGGCTGCAAAAGGCAGACCGGGGAGTCCGTGTCCGAGAAAATATCTGATCTCTAACACTGAGTTTACTGAAAAACCTATTTGTCCTGCTTCACGGCAATACCAAAATTTAAAATTGAAAGAGCTTGATTCAAGTAATCTTAATGATGAAGAATACAAAGAGAAATTTAATAAGCTTGCTGAGAAATCCTGTCTTTGCGTTGGACTCGAAACATCGGCACTATTACGAAACGAAATAAATACAGAGGTAGAAGGCAAGGCTGTATCAATTTGCCCCGGTCCGAATATGGCGTACTTTTCAGAAATCGTTTCGCTGCAGAAAATGGCAGATCATATTTACGGAAGAACTAATATTATCACCAGAGACGACCGTCCTAATATGTTCATAAAAGAACTCTCCATATATATAAACTACCTGAAAGAAAAAATTAAAGAGGCTGAAAAACCTATCTCAGAGAAAGAACTAAAATATTTTTTGGCTTTTCAAAAAAATATGAACGATGGAATTGAATACTATAAAAACTTATTCGCTAACGTTATGGTAATGAGTGAAGAAGCAAAATTTGATATTCTAAATGATCTGGAAGTACTTGAGGAAGAATTAAATACTATTAATCCGGAAATTTTAGTTGAACGAGAGCAAGCATTAGCTTATGCAGGATAAGATGATTTGTACACCTACTAATTAAGCAACATTAGTCTAACATCTGATAGTCTTCTTCAGTATCTATGTCCTGAAATATTTCTTCATAACCACATTCCCAAAATTTCTTTTTAACTTTTGGATTATTACTTATCTCACGAAGATTAGAGTTATCCGTTGCTTCTAAAATAAGTCCAAACAATTCCTTTTGAATCAAAATCGGATGTCCTTTTTGTTCTTTGTTCACAGGTTGAATCCAATTGTAGTTATCATCAATTTCATTAATAAAATCAGGATAAAATTTTTCCGGTAATCCTGGCTGGTCTACAAAGTGATATAAAATCCAATGGCATTCTTTTGCCCCGGCTAAACCCGTTTGCAGTGAAGTGAACATTCCTTTTTTATAATTTTCATTTTGAACGAACAGCAGCTTCTTTATCATTTCCGCCTGATCATCAACCGATAAATCACCAATTATTCTGTTCTTTAAATCTTCGCCTTTAAAGCCGGTAACAACAATGATCTTATCACAGACGGAGCTCAGCTTAAGAATGATATTATAAATAAAAGTTTTTCCCTTATATTCTGCTAAAGGTTTAAACTTTTTCATTCTGCCGGAAAGACCGGCTGAGAGGATTACACCGTAAATCTTTTTGGGATTCAAAATAGATTTATTTGATTGATACATTTTCAAAATTGAATTGAAATTTAGTAAAAGGATTTAAGAATATGTATCACCGATAGAAAATATTCTTAAAAAGATGAATTTTTATGTATGTATATGCTTTTGACCAGGTATACTTTATTTAGTAGTTTACATTATAAACGAACAAAAATATAACATATAGTCCCAGTATACGCAATACAAATCAATGAGTTTATTCTTTTTGGCAATGGAAATATAGATGAAATTGTGGCGAATATGCCCGGTTGGTTTTTGTGGGATACAGAAGAAATGTTAAATATCGTAAATTGGATACGGAACTATAACAAGAATCCCAAAAATGAAAATGTAATAAACTGGTTAAATTCTGATAAAATCATTAGGGGACAAGACTTTAAAATGAATTGTATTCCTGCTAAATCGTTCGATGAATATTCTTTGTCGATACAATAACAAGAACAATTCCCGGGCAAAAATCGAGTGAATAATTTAGAAATTTGATTTAAACGAGAATAAATATTACCTTGTCTGACACGCAGTGTAATAAATGGGGGCGGAAAGTGGTAAATATGAACGAATTAGTAAGAAATAAACGGTGGATCAGATTGAAAGATGAGTGTTTCAAGACGCCCAATTTATTTTGCCACCGTTGTATGAAATGATTTTGGGGCTTAGTTTGTTTTATTTTAAGATACGTATGTACAAAAAGGAAAAATAGATAATTAGAATTTTAAACTTGCCTGTCTATATCCAACATCTATGAAAAGTAGAAAAAATACAATTCACGGTAGAGTTATACACTATGATAAAAATAAAGAATATTACTAAGCGTTATGAGAACAACTTTATTGCTATTAATAATGTAAGCATTAATATTGCAAAAGGGGAACTTTTTGCGCTACTTGGCAAAAGCGGGTGTGGAAAAACTACTACATTGAAAATGATAAATCGCTTAAT
>JALHTS010000223.1 GCA_022865965.1 Ignavibacteriaceae bacterium | reverse complement strand
GGTGGTGAAGATGCAATAAAATCAGCAATATTTGAAGACGGCTTAATCTGGGGTGGCATTGTAGATACACAAATAAGAGTTAATGGAAATACACACAGGCAGGGATTACAAGCAGGAAAAATATTAGAAGATGGAACTCCCGATGATCCTTCCTTAGAAAAATACAGAGTATTTAAGATAAATAAGTACTGGCAAGATCTCCCACCCGGATCCAAAAGAGATAAGCTTGAAAAAGATTACAATGAGTGGCCTGTTGAGGATGGCGCACCCTGGATTGATATAAACGGAGATGGTGTTTTCACACGTGGAGTAGACAAACCGGAAATTATTGGTGACGAAACTCTCTGGTATGTTTCAAACGATATGGATTCAGTCCGTTCAACATTTACATTTGGCACATTACCGATTGGATTAGAAATACAAACTACTGTCTATGGATTTAACAGAGCCAATATGTTGGAGAATTCAGTTTTTAAGAAATACAAAGTAATAAATAAAGGTAACTACACGGTAAAGGATATGTACTTCGGTTACTGGTCTGATGCTGATTTGGGTGATGCGGGGGATGATTATGTTGGATGTGATACAACACTGAATTTGGGTTATTATTATAATGGCGATAATGATGATGGTGGTGGTTCAGGAGGTTCATACGGTATTGCACCACCTGCAGTAGGATATGTATTATTGAAGGGACCAACAGACTTAAATAAAAGTAAGAACAATGCAAATTTAGGAATAACGGCATTTGTACTACCCTATGTTTGGTATTGGCCACCAATTGAACCATATATAGGTGCAAATGAATGGTACAATTTCCTCCAGGGATTAATCTGGGATAGTACTAATTTTATTGATCCAAATACTGGAAATCCAACAAAATTTGTTCTGTCGGGTGATCCAGTTAACGAAACCGGCTGGTATGAAGGTGAAGGTTGGCCTGGAGGACCATCCCCTGGAGATAGAAGAGCATTAGTCTCTTCAGGTCCATTTAACTTTGCACCGGGAGATACGCAGGAGGTTACAATTGGGATATTGATATCACGTGGTGAGTCTAATATTCAAAGTGTTGGGGAGTTGAAAAAAGATGCAGCAAAGCTTCAACTCTTTTATGATGCTTATAAGCCTGAAATACCGGAACCAGTAATAGAACTACCAAAATTTTATTCGCTAACTCAAAATTACCCTAACCCTTTTAATCCGGTAACTACTATAAAATATACAATTCCTGTTGCAAGTCTGGTAACACTTAAAGTTTATGATATCCTTGGTAACGAAATATCAACTCTGGCAAATAAAGTACAGGAAGCAGATGAATATTCAGTTGAGTTCAACGCAGATGGATTAGCATCGGGAATATATATCTACACAATCTCTGCAAGAGAGTTTTCGAGAACTAAAAAAATGGTGGTACTTAGATAGGAAACAAAAATGAATAATCGAGTTCAAATTTTATTCTTTATCTTGTTATTTTCTGTAAATCTTTCTGCACAAGATCTAAGGTATCCAAATCACAAAT
>JALHTS010000222.1 GCA_022865965.1 Ignavibacteriaceae bacterium | reverse complement strand
TATATGTTCTGTCGCTTTCGGATATACATCAGCCGGTTTAATTTTCAGCCTTGTAATATCTTCCATAAAAGCATCAATGTATTTTTGTGAAACTAAATTCGGTTCAATTTTTTCTTCATTTGATTTTTTAATAATCTTATCATCAACATCAGTTAGATTCATTACAAATTTAACTTTATAGCCTTTATAGATAAGATATCTTCTTAAAATATCAGCCATTATAAAAGATCTGGCATTACCAATATGGAAGTAATCATAAACAGTAGGACCGCACATATACATTCTTATATTCGGCGGATTTAAAGGAATGAGCTCTTCTTTTTTCTTTGTAAGCGTATTATAAATCGATAACATTTATTTCTCCAAAGATCAGGTAATGAATTGATGTGCAAATATAAAAAATTATCAGATGACTAAGCTGTACGAAGTTTGTCAATAAGGGTTTTTATATCATCGGGAAGTTCGGAATCAAATCTCACTAATTCTTTTGTATGAGGATGTCTAAAACCGAGTGTCTTTGCGTGCAATGCCTGACGCGGCATAATTCCAAGAAGATTTTGAATTCTGCTTTTCATTTTATGAAGATCATTTCCGTATAAAATTTTTGTTCCACCGTAAGTTGCATCACCAAAGATTGGTTTGTTCATACTTGCAAGATGAACTCTTATCTGGTGAGTTCTTCCCGTTTTAAGATTTAGTTTGATGTAGGACGCAAACTCAAACTCCTCGAGAACTTTATAAATAGTTATCGCTTCTTTTCCTTCAGTGCTACTGACGGTAAATTTTTTCCTGTCGGATTTGCTTCGTGTAATTTTCTTCTCGATTATTCCTTCTGACTTATCAAATTTGCCCCAGCAGACTGCTTGATACTCTCTTTCAACTGTATGTTTTGAAAATTGTTCGGCAAGTTTTGCGTGAGTCCAATCATCTTTTGCAACAACAAGAAGTCCGCTTGTATTTTTGTCAATACGATGAACAATTCCCGGTCGTCCGGGTTCATTCAAATCCGATAACTTTTTTGTATGATGAAGCAAAGCGTTCACAAGAGTTCCGGTATAATTTGCATAAGCAGGGTGTGCAACCATTCCCGCCGGTTTATTAACAATAATTAAATATTCGTCTTCAAAAACTATATCGAGAGGAATTTCTTCGGGTTCAGTTTCCTCTGGTCTTGGTGCAATCGGATGAGAAGCTTCAATTACATCCAATGGTTTAACAAGATAATTAGATTTAACAGTTTTACCGTTAACAAAAACCATCTTTTCACTAATCAGTTTCTGAATTTTTGAGCGTGTAGCATTTTCAATGAAGTGAGTAAGGAAGGTATCTATTCTTTCTTTCTTTTTTCCTTCAGGAACTTCAATCCTGTATTTTTTCTCTTTTACCAGCTTCGCCATCGGCTATACCATCTGATTTAATTACTTTTTCTTCTTCCATTTCTAAATTCCCGGGATTTGAAGGAAGGTTTTCGCTTACCGGTATCATCTCAGAAGCATCAAGAACGTTTGTAATTTCTTTTTCTTCCTGCTGATGTTTACGATAGAATAGAATCAATATTAGAACTCCAACTGTGACAGCTGCATCAGCAACATTAAAGATGGGCCAGCGCTCATAACTCTTTCCAAATAGAGTAAAATTAAAGAAGTCTACGTCTACAAAATCAACTACTTTCCCGTAAAATAGAGGAGCATAATCAAATATCACTCCGTAAAACATTCTATCAATAAGATTACCGACTGCACCTCCCAATATCAGAGCAATCGCTGCTCTAAGACTTAAACTTTTATTCCTGATAATATAGATATAAAATATAAGTCCGATGCTGGCTATGAGGGAGAATAAAGTAATCCAAAGTTTAAAGGCATTTCCGGGATCATATCCGAATGCCATTCCGGGATTTTCTATGTATGTAAGTCTGGCAAAGTCACCTATAATTGGAATAATTTGCCCATAATACATTCCGTCATAATTAAAATTCAGGAAAGGAATTGAAAATCCTTTTACTAGTAATTTTGTAATCTGATCTGATGCTACTACAAAAAACGATAAATATAATACTTTCAAATTATTCTCTTAACTACTTTTTCTCTTGCTTCTGCTTCAT
>JALHTS010000221.1 GCA_022865965.1 Ignavibacteriaceae bacterium | reverse complement strand
TGGGATTTTATCAGGGAGATGTTTTTACAGAGAACCCTGAAATGACTCGTGACGTTTTACCTATTCTTGGACTTCTAAAGCAAATCAAACCTACAATTGTAACAGTAGCACTTGATCCTGAAGGCAGCGGACCTGACACTCATTACAAAGTTCTTCAGGCAACTGCTGAAGCATTAAAACTTTATGAAAAGGAAACGGGAATTTCAGATATAAAAGTCTGGGGATACAGAAATGTTTGGTTTCGTTTCCACCCGGCTGAGGCAAATATTTATGTTCCGGTTAGCCTTAACTCAATGGCTATTATGGAAAATAGTTTTCTGAATAGTTACGGCTCTCAAAAAGCTGCAAGTTTTCCAAGCTGGGAATATGACGGACCTTTTTGCAGATTAGCTCAAAATATCCAGGTAGATCAATTCCAAACAATTAAAAGATGTCTTGGAAAAGATTTCTTCATTAAACATGAACATCCTAGAATTAGATCTGCATTTGGTATGATGTATTTGAAGGAATTAACTTTGGAAGAATTCTATTCACATTCTATGGAATTGAGAAAATTAACTGAAAATTATTAAAAGATTTCGTACAACAGACTTCAGTCTGTTCTTTTATTATTATTATTCGTTGAATATTTATTATGAAGCAAAACAGAAGAGATTTTATTAAAACCGGTGGATTGATTGCAGGCGGGCTGGCAGTCGGATTTCACACTAACGGTATTTCAAAAAATTTTATTAAAAATTTTGGATCAAAAATGAAATTAACATACAGACCATTTACATTAGAAATGAAGCACGTTTTCACGGTTGCAGTTCATTCACGAACAACAACTCCTGTTATGCTTACTGAAATTGAATTTGAGGGAACCAAAGGATATGGTGAAGCATCAATGCCTCCTTATCTCGGTGAATCACAGGAATCCGTTGCAACTTTTTTAAATAAAGTTAATCTTGAACAATTCAAAGATCCTTTTGATCTGGAAAACATTTTAAGCTATGTTGATTCAATCAATAAGAAAAATACTGCGGCAAAAGCGTCTGTTGATATTGCTTTACACGATTTAATCGGTAAAATAATGAAACAGCCCTGGTATAAGATATGGGGTTATGATAAGACAAAAACTCCTTATACATCATTCACAATTGGAATTGACACACCTGATGTTGTCCGTCAAAAAGTAAAAGAAGCAGAAGAATTTAAAGTGCTTAAGGTAAAACTTGGCAGAGATACCGATAAAGAAATGATTCAGACAATTCGATCAATAACTGATAAACCGATTGTTGTTGACGTAAATCAAGGATGGAAGAATAAAGAGTTTGCACTTGAAATGATCAATTGGCTTAATGAAAGAAATGTGGAATTTGTAGAGCAGCCAATGCCAAAAGAACAAGTTGATGATATTTCATGGCTGACTGAGAACTCTCCACTGCCAATAATTGGAGATGAATCAATTCAAAGGATTGATGATGTTGTAAAAGCTTATGGAGTTTATTCAGGCATCAATATTAAACTGATGAAGTGTACCGGGATGCGTGAAGCTAATAAAATGTTGAATCTTGCACGCTCTCTAAATATGAAAGTTATGATTGGATGTATGGTTGAAACTTCATGTGCAATTTCCGCTGCAGCGCAACTTTCGCCAATGGTTGATTGGGCTGATCTTGATGGAAATTTATTAACTTCAAATGATCCGTACGAAGGTATAAAAGTTATTGACGGAAAAGTTGTTCTGACAGACTATCCGGGAATCGGATTGAAGAGTTAAAACTTTGCGCTCTCTGTGAGAAAATCTTTGCGAGCTTTGCGAGAACTTTTTGAAACAAGAAATACTTTTCACGCAAAGATAAAATGTGAATTATTATTTTACATTCAAATAATTGATTACAGCTTTCATTAATGTAATCCTCTGCTTCTCTCCAAGTATTGTTTCAAACGGAAAACCTAAAGCAACTACTCCATAATCACCTTTATAACCAACAGCAGCGCTGAAATTATTTTCTGAATATCTTAATAAAATTTCCCCGTCATTTATCCCTGCAATTGCATCCGGAGCTTCAACTTTATAAATGGAATCACTAAAGCTTGTATTAAATTCTAAAGAAGAATCTTTAGATATAAAATTTTCATTTACTGAAAATAGCTTTCCAGTTTTAACTGCGTGTCCTGTTCTCAGATTATATTTCAACACCTCATTTGCAAATTTAATTGAACTACTGTCATCCTTAGCATCATACAAATCGGAAGCTATGTAAGCTCCGCTTAAAAATAAATTTCCACCGGAATTAAGATAATCTCTAAGCCTGTTCTGCAACTCAACCGGAAAAGCTTCAAACTCGGTTTGATTCTGATATTTCGCCATTGGAGTTCTCTTCTGCTCACCGAGTATTAAATCAACATAATTATAATTGCTAAGATTAATATTTCCATCCATAAAAGATGATTTGCTAACTGAACAAAAGGATAATCCATTTTGCATCAAAGCTTTACCGTGAACGTAAGGAAAATCAAAAGTATTGCCAGCAATTATTTTAGTTTCATAATCAGAACTGCTTGCACCGTGACCCGGTTTATCGTCAGTTTCCCATTTAGAATCCGGATCAAAATTGTATTGAGTACCGGAATAACCCAGATCATATTTATATGGGACACCTTCATCAATAAAATCTGTAAATCCCGAAAATGTTTTTGATTCAAAAGATGCAGCGGGTGAAACTCTATCAAATCCATTAACTATTAAAGCAATCTCTGAATTTTCACCTAACCAGCCAACCGATAATATTTCTGAAGGAAAACTTTCACCGCCCTTGTTAACTGCTGTAACTTTATAACTGTATATCTTCCCTTCTTCGATATTATCAATTACCAGTTGATTTGTTGTAACTAATTTTCCATTATCAAAACCGCCATCATTCAATTTTGTATAAACGATATACTTCTCAGGATTAGCTGTTGGTTCAAGTTCATCCGGTTTTGCTTTCCACTTTAAATGAACTTTTCCTTCATTCATCAACTCGGCAGAAAAACTAGTAACAGGTAAAGGCTGAACTATAAAGTCATAATTATGTTGATTGGATAAAAACTTAAGAATGCCTTTATAAATTGCACGAGACGCATCAAATTTAAAACGCGGATCGAGTGCAAACTTCATATCAAAAAAGTTTTGATGAGAAAGAAGTTCAAGAAGCATTGATGGAAAATTGGGACGTGCTGCCTCACTGTATAAGGAATTCATTAATTGTCTTCTTGTCCAGACAGAATCATATTTAAATCTTAAGTCTTCAACAATTTGTGTTTGAACTATGTCAGAGAGATCACGATTAGCTAATCTTGAAACACTATCCGGAAAAATATGAAGTGAATCCATTCCGGGAATGCTGTAAATCATAAGTGTGCCGATTACGGTATCATTTCGTGTTGTACCTGCATCAGTATGCCAGGAAAGAGAAACATCAATAGGAATTCCAAGTCCTTTTTCATCACGTTTTCTATTCGGCCCGAAAGGAGCGCCATATAAGTAATTACCATATTCAGCACGGGATTGGTAATCATCTTTATAGTCATCAAGATCATTATTCAAGTTATATACAATTGTATCCGGCATACCAGCAAACTGAAGCCAATAGCGAGCACCTTCCATAAACTTTGGTCTTCCGCTTATTTGTCCTTCACGCTCGACAATACCCATTCCACCACCGAATCTTACTGCATCAGCAGAAATAACTTTATTTGGCTCAGGACTTTTATTAGTTAAAACCACACTTTGATTATTATATTTTCCCTGTTTGAATTTGAATGTACCAAGATAAATCCATGTACTGCCGCCGATTTTTTGATTTACCGAAAACTCAGTAGTTCCTCCCAAATGATGAACAGTATAATTAGCATCACTAACATTTCCTAGGGAAGATAAATATGAAATATAAACTGCGTACTCCCCTGTTTCAGGAATATTCGGTAACCAATAAACTGATGCTGTTTCTTCAGATGAAGAAAGAATATATCTGCTTGTTCCCATCGTAAACAGATTTTCATTTCCTCTTATAATTTTCTCTTTCATTCCGAATCCGGGTACTTGAGAATTCTTCCATTGATTGCCGCCGGCTGATTTTTCGATATACGAATTATCAATGTTAAAATCATTATCAACTATTACTTCATTAAGCTGAATATCTCTTTCGCGGGGAACAAATACATTTGCACCAGAGTTTTCAAGCATTGGTATCAGGTAAGGAATTGTAAAAGATGTTGGAAGTAAATCCTCTATCGTTTGGAATATTCTTGGACGCTGCCATTCCCATCGTTTTTCTTTGTTATCATAATACCAGCCGTGGCTTTGCCAAAGAAGAATATTCATCTTATCTAAACCATTTGCAGCGTTATATTTCTTGCTCAGATTTTGTACAACAGGAATTCTTTTATCTACACTTTGTTTTGGAAGGCGACTTTCATCAATTTTATTCTCATCAGATCGGTAATAATTTGGTATTAATTCTTCAATAGGATATTTCATTGATGAAATAACAAAATAGTAGTCAGAGAATTGTTCACCGAATAATGTCTTAACCTCTGAATATATTTTCTGCACATTATTTTCTCTTAAAGGAATGAAAGAAAAATCTCTGTTGAAATCAATGTTTATTACTTTGGCTTCGTAATCAACATTTATCAATTCAATTTTTGTGTTGCGGGGAAGATTATTATCTGCTTTATATATATCAAATTTTTCCGTGAATTCATTTTTCTTTAAAAGAAATTTCTCTTCTAAAGTTAATTCTTTAACCGTTGAACAGTTGACCAACAAAATAGATAGGATAAAAACTGTAAAAAAGATTTTTGTTTTCATAATACAAAATATTTTATGGCAGGAAATAAAAAGCCCGATTCGATGAGCCGGGCTTGCAGATATTACTTAATTAAAATCATTTTCTTCGAAGCGGAGAATTCATTCGCATTTATTCTGTAAAAATAAATTCCACTTGGAAGATTGGATGCATCAAAATTTAGTTCATAAGAACCACTATTATAAAATTCGCTGTTAATAAGACTTGCAACTTCCTGTCCGAGTAAATTATAAATTTTTAAACTTACTATTCCAGCTTCAGATAAATTAAATCTTATCATCGTTGTTGGATTAAATGGATTAGGGTAATTCTGCTCCAATAAATAATCATCAGCTATGCTACTAATTTCATTTGCCACCGATGATGGATCTAACATAGTCTTAAATTTAAACGTATCAGACCAATTTCCCGTTCCATACTGATTTATTGCTCTG
>JALHTS010000220.1 GCA_022865965.1 Ignavibacteriaceae bacterium | reverse complement strand
GTGGGGACAGGATCATACTTCGCTGAAAATTCAAATAATGTAAAATAATCATTATTCAAAGAACCTATTTCTTCTGGTTGAATATCTATATTACTGTATTCATAAACATAGGGATTTGTTTCCAGCTTGAAATTGTGGAACGCAAGTGTTTTGGAAAAATCTAATTCCTCCTGTGCATTCGGATCAGCAGCATCGCCATCAAACATTGGTGCGCAGATATCAACATCTTCAGCAGCAAGAGCAATATCATAAGAATCTGTTGCAGAACACATTGCAAAAAGAAATCCGCCTTGACCAACATAGCTTTTAATTTCCCTTGCTACAGTTTTCATCATTTCGGAGACTTTTTGAAAGCCATTTTTCTTTGCATTCTGTTCATACATAATTTGCTGATCAATGTACCATTGTGCATTACTGAAGCTTGCATAAAACTTTCCGTACTGTCCGGTAAAGTCTTCGTGATGAAGATGAAGCCAGTCATACTTTGATAAATCTCCATTCAGGACCTCATCATTCCAGATTTTATCGTATGGAACTTTTGCATATTCAAGAACAAGAGTCACGGCATCATCCCACGGAACAAATCCCGGAGGAACATAAACCGCAATTTTAGGTGCTTTTTCTAATCTTACTACATCCATATTATTATCTTCACTTTGAACTTGAGCATAGATTTGAGTTGCTTGTAAAAGCGAGATTTGTTCAAACTGAACTGCTTCGACCAGGCATTCGGAAAGAATTTTTTCTGAATGATCTAAAAGGAATGAGCCACCACGATAGTTCAACAGCCAGTCAGCTTTATAACCATCCATCAAGCTTCTGAAAGTTATACCGTAAGCCTTAAGATGTTCTGTTTGCTGAAAATCCATGGGTATAAGAATTTTGCTTTGTGCAAACAAAGATGAAGCAAGAATAATTATGAGAAATGTTTTTTTCATTTGATTGTTCTAAATAAAAAAGGGACTTATTGATACTAAAATTAATCCTATAATCAATAAGTCCCATGCAAAAATATTTTATCTACGCAGATTTTGCGTCCGTTTCAATAAATATTGGTTCGCTTCCATTTTCAATTACATCCCGAGTAATTATACATTTATCAACATTCTTTTTTTCAGGAAGATCGAACATTATATCAAGCATATACTGCTCAACAATAGAGCGAAGTGCACGTGCGCCTGTTTTTCTTTCCATTGCTTTTTTCACAACCGAATTTATAGCAAAAGGATCGAATTCCAGATCAACACCTTCCATTGCAAAAAGCTTTTTATATTGTTTTAGTATTGCATTCTTTGGTTCGGTAAGAATATTTTTCAGTGCTTCCTCACTTAACGAATGAAGTGCTGCTATTACAGGTAATCTTCCTATCAACTCAGGAATTAATCCAAATCTTAATAGATCTTCCGGCTGAACCAAGCTTAATAATTCATCTTCGGTTTCAATCTTTTTCAGGTCTGAGCCAAAGCCCATTCTATTTTTATTTAATCTCTTTGCAACGACCTTATCAATTCCTTCGAATGCACCACCTACTATAAACAAAATATTTTTTGTGTTGAGATTTATCAAACTTTGTTCGGGATGTTTCCTTCCGCCTTTGGGGGGAATTCCGGCCATTGTTCCTTCAAGAATTTTCAACAACGCCTGTTGAACACCCTCGCCCGAAACATCTCTTGTTATTGAAGTGCTTTCACTTTTACGAGCAATTTTATCTATCTCATCGATGTAAACAATTCCTTTTTGTGCACGTTCAAGATTATAATCGGCAGCCTGAAGAAGATGCACTAAAACGGTTTCAACATCATCGCCAACATATCCTGCTTCTGTAAGAGTGGTTGCATCGGCAATTGCAAATGGAACATCTAAAATTCTTGCAAGCGTTTGGGCAAGTAATGTTTTCCCAACCCCGGTAGGACCGAGCAGTAAAATATTGCTTTTCTCAATTTCAACTTCATCAAGTTCAAAAAAAGAATTTTTTGAATTTATTCTTTTATAATGATTATAAACGGCAACAGATAAAACCCGCTTTGCTCTTTCCTGACCAATTACGTATTCGTCAAGAGATTTTTTTATTGATTGAGGTGTGTGTTGTGTCCACTTGTCTTTCTTAGCATTGTTGTAAGCAGCTAAATTATTTTTAAGTATATCAATACTGCTGGCAATACATATATCGCAGATATACACATCGGGTCCGGCAATCATACTCCCAACTTCATTGCCATCCCTTCCGCAAAATGAACATTTCACTATTCTTTGTTCTTGTTTTTTTGTCATTCCCTATTCTCTAACTTGTTTTACTTCTCAGAAATAGAATTCTTTCCCTTGCTTTGTCGAGATAAATTGATCCCGGAAATTGCAGCAGAAGTTTTTCATAGCTGTCAATTGCTTTCGGGATTTCTTTTAACGCAAATTCAAAAATATTCCCCAGCAAATATAAGGCTTTGTCGGAATAAATATTTTTCTCTTTTTCTTTAGAAATTTCATTTAACATTAAAACAGCACTGGCGTAATTATTCAAAGCAATTTCCATCTGCGCTGATCTTAGTTTGCAGATTGAATTAAACATAAAGGCTTTCTGATCCTGTGCTATCAGATCATATTTTTGTTTTGCCTTTTCAAACAACATTCTTTCGGCTAATATTTCAGCTTCACTAAAGAGCAAAAGATTAGACGAATCATTCTTTGCAGAGTTCATCAGAAGAGAAAACTCTATCGCATCATTTGCAAAATTATCTTTTAGATTTTTTAGAATTTCCGAAAGATGTGTTTTTGCCTTATCAAAATTTCCTTTATACGCTTTTATCTTTGCAAGATGGAAATGAGCTTCATTTTTCATCTCGATTTGTCCTGAGCGAAGATTTAAGGCTTCTTCATATAATTGTTCTGAACG
>JALHTS010000219.1 GCA_022865965.1 Ignavibacteriaceae bacterium | reverse complement strand
TCAGGTCTTAGCAACACATCAAACGGTAATAAGCGATGTGTTTATGTCTGTGCAAGGTTATCTTGCAGTAGCTATGCATGTTCCGGTATTTAAAGGAAAAGAGTTTAAAGGCAGCATTGCCATATTAATCCAGATTGATAAGCTTGGGAAACAATATTTTGGAAAAATTAAGATTAGAGAAACCAGCAACGCATGGTTACTTAGTGAAAATGGTATAGAAATATTTTGCTTGATTAAAGGACATACAGGAAAATCATTTCTTGATATCACACACAATGATCCTTCAACCATTGAATTAATGAAAAAATTAAAAAAAGAAAATAAAGGAAATGCAATAAGTATTCACGAAGAGAAAAGCATTGACGGACAGACAGAGTTTATAGAAAAACATATAACTTTTTACCGTGTTCCGCTTGGGAATACATACTGGACAATTATTATTTCCCATAATGAAGAAGATATCTATGCCGCACTTGACAGTTTTCGTAACCGTTTAATCCTAATTTTTACTTTTCTATTCATTGTTCTGATATATTACTTTTATTCCCTTGCAAAAGTGAGAACATTATTAAATGAAGAGGCAAAAAGAAAAGAAACTGAAAAAACTCTTTATGAAAGCGAAGAAAAGTTTAGAACGCTTTTTGAAACAGCAGTTGAAGGTATTCTTATAGCAGATCTAAAAAATCGAAAATTCAAATATTCTAATCCTGCAATTTGCCAGATGCTTGGTTATAATGAAGTAGAATTCAGACAGTTGGGTGTAGAGGATATTCATCCAAAAGAATCGTTAGAACATGTTCGTGCGGAGTTTGAAGCACAGGCAAAAGGAGAAAAAACACTTGCAGCAGGTTTACCCTGTCTGAGGAAAGACGGGAGTATATTGTATGTTGATATTAATACATCGATGGCAGTTATAGATGGAGAAGAATGTAATATTGGTTTTTTCACAGACATCACCGAGCGCAAAAAATCTGAAAAAGATTTACTTGAAAGCCAGGCGAACATAACTGATCTTGTCAAGCATACTCCCGATGGTGTTCTCATTGCAAATACTGATGGAAAGCATCTGTTTGCCAATCAGAGGATGTGCGAGATGACCGGATATGATTATGAAGAACTTATGAATCTCACCATAAGGGAAATGACACCGCCGGATGAACTTAAGAAATACCAGGAAATGTATGATAAACGGCTGAAAGGAGAAAAAGTACCATCTCAATATGAAAGAACACTTGTCAGGAAGGACGGGAAGGTGATCCCGGTAGAACTACGAACAACAACAACCATCTGGAATGGAGCAAAATGCAGTTTGGCCTTCCTTACAGACATCTCCGAACGCAAACTTTCAGAAGAAACGCTAAAGCAAAGTCAGTTAAAATATAAACAATTATTTAATGATGACCTTACTGGAAATTTTGTCATTTCGCTAGATGGAACGATTGAATTGTGTAATCCAGCAATGGCAAAAATATTCGGTTGTGATTCTGTTGATGAACTGATGAAGTCAAATA
>JALHTS010000218.1 GCA_022865965.1 Ignavibacteriaceae bacterium | reverse complement strand
CTGATCAACAGGTACAAAAGGATGAAGTTCAGCGAACTCCGAAATCGTTATTCCTGCCATTTCTGCTGTTGCATTAAGTTTCATTGTACAGGAACCGAGCGGTATCATTGAATGAACTAAAGATAAATCTTTGTTCTCAAGATATTTCATATACCGGAGAATTTCAGTTTCCGAGTGGTACGTATTAAATATTGGATGTTCTAAATATGAAGATGTACGCAGAAAATGTTCAGGAAAATCTAATTTTAATTTTAATGAAGTTTCCTTCAGATCATTTTCACTATATCTTTTATTAGATACGGAAGCAAAAATATTAATCAACTCTAAAACATCTGAAATCGTTGTTGCTTCACTTATGGATATCCCAATATTATTGTCATTAAAATATCTTAAGTTGATTTCTTTTTTTAATGCTGCTTCTTTTATCTTTTTTGTCAAACTCTCATTTGATTCGATGAACAGAGTATCGAAGAAGTAGACATTTTTCTGTTTATATCCTAAATTTTTAAGAGCACTTTCAAGAAGTTTTGTTAAGCCATGGATTCTCTCAGCGATTTTTCTAATACCTTTAGGTCCGTGATAAGCAGCATACATTCCGGCAATTACAGCAAGTAAAACCTGAGATGTACAAATATTACTAGTAGCTTTTTCACGTCTAATGTGCTGCTCTCTTGTTTGCAAAGCCATTCTAAGAGCTTGATTTCCTTGTGCATCAACAGTAACACCTATAATTCTACCGGGAATATTTCTTTTATATTCATCCTTTGTTGCAAAGTATGCAGCGTGTGGACCACCGTAGCCCATAGGAACACCGAATCTTTGTGTTGATCCAACAACTATATCAGCACCAAATTCTCCCGGAGGAGTGAGTAATGCAAGACTTAACAGATCAGCAGCTACTAATTTGAATATTCCTTTTTCATTAGCTGATTGAAAGAAATCTCTGTAATCATTTATTTCTCCAGTGTTGGAAGGATATTGTACAATCAAACCGAAGTATTCATTATCAAACTGGTGAGATTTATGATCGCCAATAACAAGTTCAATTTGAAATCCTTTTGCTCTGGATTTTAATACATCAATTGTCTGAGGAAAAACATCCTCTGAAACAAAAAATTTCTTAGAGTTTAGCTTATCTCTTTTCCTTAAGTTAAAAAACATCACCATCGCTTCTGCAGCCGCGGTTCCTTCATCTAATAAAGAAGCATTGGCAATGTTCATTCCTGTTAAATCAGTTACCATCGTCTGGAAATTTAACAGTGCTTCTAACCTGCCCTGAGCTATTTCTGCCTGATATGGAGTGTATTGAGTGTACCAGCCTGGATTTTCAAGAATATTTCGTTGTATAACCGGAGGAAGAATGGTTGGATAATATCCCATTCCAATGTATGATTTGAATACTTTGTTTTTGTAAGCGAGGTTTTTAATTGATTTCAAGAAATCAGTTTCGCTCTGTGCCGGGTCTAGCTCTATGTCTTTACTTAATCTTATTTGATCGGGAATTGTTTGATTGATCAGCTCATCTACCGATTCCACGCCACACGCTTTTATCATTTCCTTAATGTCTGCTTCGGATGGACCGATATGTCTATTAACAAATTTATCGTAGTGATCTAAGGATAACATTGAAGGGCCTTTACTGGTTAATTTTTCAAATAAAATCGTAATAAATTGCAAAAAAATGATAGGCTAAAATAAAACAAATTATTGTAATAACTGATTCAAAATATGAGAAAGAAAGAGAATAATTAATATTATTAATCAAATTTGTTATTTTATAGAATTTTCGATAATGCGGCTTTTGCAGCGTTCTGTTCTGCTGATTTTTTATTTCTACCTTTCCCAATACCGGAAATTTTATTTCCTACAGTAACTTTTATGGTAAAAACTCTTTCATGCTGAAAACCTTCTTCATTAATAACTAAATAAGAAGGTACATCAAATTTATTTGCCTGAGCATATTCAAGAAGCTGACTTTTATAATTTTCATCAATAAGATATTCACCTTCTCTGATATTTGGTTCGATAAGAATACGTTGAACAAATTCCTTACATGTTTGAAGTCCGTGATCCAGATAAATAGCTCCAATTAAAGCTTCAAGGGCATCTGATAGAACTGTCTTTGAAGCTGCTGTAAATTTACTTGAAAGATTTTGACTGACTAAAATAAACTTCTGTAATCCCATTGATTCAGCAGAGTCAGAAAGAGCAATTCTGTTCACTAGTTTTGCTCTAACTTTCGTTAAAAAACCTTCGTCTTCATCGGGAAAATTTTCGAAAAGATATTCAGCAACTACCAGACTTAAAACTGAATCGCCTAAAAACTCTAATCTTTCATTTGAATCATCATCAGCATCTAAGTGCTCAAGAAATGAGCGATGCATAAGTGCTCGAATATAGTATGACTTATTTTTGATCTGAAAACCTAAAATTTCTTCAAGCTCGGATAATTTTGATGCTGATAAGAATTTAGAGATCAGTATTGAGTGGCGCTGTTTTTCACGCTGTTTGAGTTTTTTATATAGCCAGCTAAGAAGATTTAACAAAACTATTCCTCAAATTTTTTGAACAGCAACGAAGCATTATGACCTCCAAAGCCAAAGGTATTGCTTATGGCTGCATTAACACTTTTTTTGGTCGGTTTAAGAGGACTATAGTTCAGATCACATTCCGGATCAGGTTTGGTTAAATTTATTGTTGGTGGAATAACATCATTAAAAACCGAATAAATAGTAGCAATTGCCTCGATGCCCCCGGCTGCACCTAAAAGGTGGCCTGTCATAGATTTTGTAGAGCTTACTACAAGCTTATAAGCGTGTTCACCAAATAAAGCTTTAATTGCTTTGGTTTCATTTACATCATTATGCGGTGTCGAAGTTCCATGAGCATTAATGTAATCAATATCCTTTATATCCATTCCAGCATCTTCAATTGCAATTTTCATTGCCCTGTAAGCACCTTCACCATTCGGAGCCGGAGCGGTAATATGAAAAGCATCTCCAGTTAAGCCTATGCCGGCTAATTCGGCGTAAATTTTTGCTCCTCTGTCAAGTGCGTGTTCAAGACTTTCAAGAATCAAAGTACCGGCACCTTCACCCATCACAAATCCGTTACGATCGAGATCAAAAGGACGAGAAGCTTCTTTATACCTATCATTCCACGTAGAAATTGCACGCATTGCATTAAATCCGCCAATTGCAATCTCAGCAATTGAGGCTTCTGACCCACCACAAACAACTAAATCCGCACTTCCCCTTTGAATATGCATAAAAGCATCTGAAATTGAATGAGAAGATGTAGCACAAGCTGAAGTAGTTGCATAATTCGGACCTTTTAGTCCATAACGAATTGAAATTTGGCCTGCTGCAAGGTCTGCAATCATCATAGTAATAAAGAAAGGACTTATAACTTTAGGATTTTTATCCTGAAAATATTTCCAATGCTCATTTTGGAGAGCCTCCATGCCACCAATTCCACTACCAAAAATAACTCCTGCTCTGTCTTTATTAATTTTGTCAAGATTAATACCTGAATCTTTAATAGCCATTTCAGTGGATGCGAGGGCAAACTGGGAGAAAGGATCTAAACGTTTTATTGTTTTTTTATCGAGGTAATCTTCCGGATTGAAATCTTTAACTTCAGCTGCGAACTTAGTATCAAAACGAGTTGTATCAAATTTTGTGATAAGATCAACACCGTTTTTGCCATCTAATAAGGCGCGCCAGTATTCCTCAGTTCCAACAGCGATTGGAGTAATTGCACCTAAACCGGTAACAACCACTCTTCTCTTATTCATAAAAACTCCGGAAGTTTATTGGGAAGAAAATTTGGAAATGATAAATTGAAAACGGGTGCCTAAAAAAGAAAATCATAGACACCCTGATTCAATTATCCTAATTTTTCCTTTAAGTATTTAGTAGCATCGCCCACGGTACCAATCTTTTCAGCATCTTCATCGGGAATTGAAATCTGGAAAGCACTTTCAAATCCCATTACCAATTCGACTATATCTAAAGAATCGGCACCTAAATCGTTTGTGAAGGAAGCTTCGGGTGTAATTTGAGAATCTTCAACACCTAGTTTATCGATGATGATCTCTTTTACTTTAGCTTCAACATCCATTTTCGTCTCCTAATGTTTGTTTTTTAATAATTATTAGTGAATTTTTAATTGCTTATGCTAAATTTAACAAAATTGAATTCTAAGAAACAAATCTACATGGTCATTCCGCCGTCAACGGCAATAACCTGACCTGTAATATAATCAGCATCTGGACTACATAAAAACGCCACAACTTTGGCAATATCTTCCGGTGTTCCCATTCTTCCAAGTGGAATATTTTGAACTAAACGAGCTCTTTGCTCATCGTTTAGTTTATTGGTCATTTCAGTTTGAATGTAACCGGGAGCAACCGCATTAACTGTAATTCCTCTTGATCCTAGCTCTCTAGCCATAGACTTTGTAAAACCTATTACTCCAGCTTTCGAAGCTGAATAATTGGATTGCCCCGAATTACCAATTATTCCAACTACTGATGATATATTAACAATCCTTCCATATCTTTGAGCAATCATAGGTTTGATTACGGCTTTTGTATAATTAAAAACACTTTTCAGATTTGTACTTATCACATCATCAAAATCTTTTTCAGTCATTCTTAGAAGCAGATTATCGCGTGTTATTCCTGCATTGTTAATAAGAATATCAACTCCGCCAAGTTTTTCGATAGCGGCTTTTACAGTGGCTTCTGCTTGCTCGAGAGATGTGGCATCGGCTTTAAATGCATAAATATTTGTTTCCGGATTATCAATTTCTTTTTTGATTTCCGCGGCACACTCCTCAGAATCATTATTTAGAAAAGCTATATCTGAAAATAAAACTCCGCTGCAGTTTCTTTTTGCAAGCTCTTTTACAATTGCCCTGCCAATACCTCTTGTTCCGCCGGTTACAATTGCTCTTTTGTTATGTAATTGATTATTAGCTGCCATTTTTTTCTACTCCGATTTGTAATTCGGTTAAATATTCTTCACGATATTTTTCAAGTTCTGCGAAATTTTCTTCACCAAAAAAGTGTTTTAATTCATCATGACAAGCTTCAAAAATTGTAAGATCATTTACATCTGATTTGTTGCAATAGTTTAATCTATCTATATGTTCATCGTCAATTGTAATTGCACCTTCAAAAGTTGTGAGAGGAAACAAGATACAATACATTGGTTTGTATTCCCACTGATGCTTGTCTTCAATAATAGCTAATTTCTGAAGAGTACATAAACCATTCTTATCTAAAAAAGTACATTTACCATTTATGATTTCAGTGCCAACAGCTACCCCGGAATCGAAATCTTCATCTTCTTCGGGTGGCTCAAACCATTTGCTAACATCTTTTTCTTGTGTCTCATCCATAAGTGGAATGATTTTATCTTTTATACCGAGAATAAATTCGGCTTCCTTTAAATCAGCAAAGACACCATAATTACAGCACTCACCATTGCATTGACACCCAAATTTAAATGTGAATATTTTGGGATCGATAAGAAAGCCTTTAATTTCTTTTGTAAAATTGTTCTGTTCACTCATTAGAGAAATTTCTCCACTTCTTCATATTTATCTATGCCAAAACATTTGACATCAGGATTAATTCTTTTTACAAGTCCCTGCAAAACTTTACCGGGACCGACTTCATAGAATTCTTCAATTCCATCATTGATCATATTGTTTATTGTTTCTTCCCATCTAACCGGTGATGTAACCTGTTGGTGAAGTAATTTTTTTATTTCTTCTTTTCTGGTTACAGGTTTTGCAGTTACGTTTGCATAAATTGGTAATTTTGAATCATAAATATTTGTAGTATTTAATGCAACCAGCAAACTGTCCTTAGCTGACTGCATAAGCGGTGAATGAAAGGCACCACTCACGACAAGTTCTTTAACCATTTTAGCCCCACCAGCTTTACACAACTCCATAGCTTTTCTTACACCTTCAACAGAACCAGATATAACAATCTGACCTGGGGAATTAAAATTTGCGCACTGAACAATTCCAACTGAGGAAGCTTCAAGACAAAATTCTTTAACAGCTTCAGGACTTAATCCAACTATTGCAGCAAGGGTTCCGGGATTTTCCTGCCCGGCTTTCTGCATAGCAACTCCTCTTGTCCTTACAAGTTTCACTGCGTCATAAAACTGAATTGCCTTAGTTGCAACAAGTGCAGAATACTCTCCAAGGGAATGACCTGCAGCAGCTTCAAAATCTAAAGTTCTAATAATGCTCGCAAGAACAACGCTATGAAGAAAAATAGCCGGTTGAGTAAATTCAGTTTGTTTAAGTTGATCTTCTGGACCGTTAAACATAATGTACGAAAGATTAATTCCCAATGCTTCATCAGCAGTTTTAATCATTTCTTTGGCTTCAACAGAATTATCAAAAAGATCTTTAGCCATTTCAACGTATTGAGATCCCTGTCCGGGAAATAAAAATGCTCTTCTAATCATAAATCAAAGTTGAAAAATTATAATGACCACACTAAATAAGTTGAGCCCCAGGTATAACCAGCACCAAAAGCGGCAAGAACTAACTTATCGCCCTTCTTAATTTTGCCATCACGATAATATTCAGTTAAGCAAGACGGAATTGTTGCAGCGGTTGTATTACCGTATTTATCAATATTAATCATCACTTTATCTTTGGATAATCCCATTCGTTCAGCAGTAGCATCAATAATTCTTAAGTTTGCCTGATGAGGAACAAGATAAGCAATATCTTCTGATTTAAGATTATTCTTTTCCATTATCTCGTAAGAAACATCTGCCATGCCTTTTACGGCAACTTTAAAAACAGCTTTTCCATTTTGATAAATATAATGCATTTTTTTATCCACAGTTTCATGAGTCGGAGGATTCAAACTTCCTCCACCTAACATATAAATCGCATCTTTACCGCTTCCATCTATTCTTAATATAGAATCCTGTATCCCCATGGATTTATCTTCAGTAGGTTCAAGCAATACAGCAGAACCCGCATCTCCGAAAAGAATACAGTTATTTCTGTCTGTATAATCTGTTATAGAACTCATTTTATCAGCACCAATAACTAAAACTTTTTTATATGCACCTGACTCAACCAAAGAGGCACCGGTTTGAAGTGCAAATAAAAACCCTGAACAAGCAGCAGAAAGATCAAAACCCCATGCATTTTTGCATCCAAGTTTTACCTGAACAATACATGCGGTGGGAGGGAACAACATATCGGGAGTAACAGTAGCAACTATAATTACATCTATTTCATCACGATTTATATTATGATTTTTGAAAAGATCCTCGGCAGCTTTATACGCCAGGTCGCTTGTCGCACCGTTTTCCAGTAATCTTCTTTCTTTAATACCTGTTCTTGAAACAATCCATTCATCGCTGGTATCAACAATTTTTTCAAAATATGCATTGTCCATAATTTTATCAGGGACATACATTCCCACGCCTGTAATCATTGCGTTATATTTTATACTCAAAACATTTCCTTTTAATAATTAATTATTTTGATTTTTCTTTAATGAATTCTCAATCTTACTGACTAATTGATGATCGTACATCTGAGAAGCTTTAAGAACCATATTTTTAATTGCTTTTGATGTACTTGATCCGTGACCAATTATACTGATTCCATTTACTCCAAGCAATGGAACTCCACCGTGTTCCTGGTAATCCATATTTTTCAATGATTTTTTCAGAACACCTTTAGACAATCCAATTTTTAATTTATCAATAAAACTTTTTTTAGCAGTTTCCTGTAAAAGATGTTTTAATAATTTTGGAACAGACTCACCGAATTTAAGAATAATATTTCCGACAAAGCCATCACAGATTACAACATCAGCAGGACCGTTGAGAATATCTCTTCCCTCAACATTACCGATAAAGTTTAAATCAGAATCTTTTAACAATTTATATGCTGCTAATGTAACTTCATTCCCTTTGCTTTCTTCTTCTCCCATACTTAAAAGCCCAACAGAGGGGTTTTTAATTCTGCCCATTGCTTTTGCGTAAATCACTCCCATGACAGCATACTCAAACAGATGCTGAGGTTTTGAATCTTTGCCAGCTCCAACATCATAAAGATAACAAATACCTCTTGTACTTGGAAACTCAGCACCTATTGTAGGTCTTCCGACTCCGGGAATTCTTCCCATAATTAAAGTTGATGCTGTCATCATGGCACCTGTATTACCAGCACTAACAAAAGCATCAGCTTTTTTATCTTTTACATATTGACAGCCAACAACAATTGATGAATCAGGTTTTGATTTTAGAGAAGCTGCCGCTGCATCGCCCATCTCAATTACCTGAGAAGTGTGGATTATTTTGCTTTCATCAAACTGAAGATTTTTTTCATTCAAAACCTGAATGATTTTTTCTTTTTGTCCAACAAGATAAAGGTCAATATTTTTATTTTCATCCGAGGCAAGAATAGCGCCTTCGACAGCATTCTGAGGGGCGAAGTCGCCCCCCATTGCATCTACAATAATTCTGCATTTATCCTGGTTTTGAACAGAAATGTTCATTTAAGATTTGATTTTTGCCTTAGCTTTTGGGTATAAACATTGAGCGCTGGTTGTAATAACCGCAAGACGGGCAAGCACGATGTGCAAGCTTCATCTCACCGCAGTTTGAACAAGCACTAAGTGATGGTGCACTTGCTTTATAATGTGTTCTACGTTTATCTCTACGGCTTTTCGATAATTTACGTTTCGGATTTGGCATTGCTATTCCACTCTATTTTTTATTATTAATATTATTTTTCAAACTACTTAATTTTTGCCAGCGGAGATCAATCTCAGGTTCAGTACATTTACATTCACCTTTATTTAAATCACAGCCGCATCGGTAACATAAACCTTTGCAATCTTCTTTACAGAGTTTTTGCATTGGTATCGAAAGCATTGCAAATTCATTTAAATCATTTTTAATATCAATACTTGCAGCATCGGGAGGCAGATAAGCAATATTTATTGCTTCACTTTCTTCTTGAACTTCATTCATCAGATAAACCATTTTATAATCATT
>JALHTS010000217.1 GCA_022865965.1 Ignavibacteriaceae bacterium | reverse complement strand
TATATACTTTTAAAGTTACAAAACCACTTTGTGGTAGTTGATAAGAAATTTTTGTTGATGGATTAAATGGGTTCGGATAATTCTGATTTAGAGTATAGGTTGTTGGAGCGCTCTCATTTTCATCAACTGAAGTTATCATATTATATTTTTGTTGGGCTTGCTCCATACTTGCCAACATTTCGACTTCATTTGAGCCATATCCAATAGCTAGATAATATATAGCAGAATCACCAACAGCAATGGTTTTAGAAATAAATGAAGGTATTATCACTGGATCATCTACCTTCGGGACACTTGGGTCGATAATAAACAGTGTATCTATTTCTCCGTTCGTTAACCAGGTCCAAAAGTCTACATCATTATTATAATCCTTGAAATACATGAATGTATTTAGAGAATTAATATCTCCTGATAATAATTTAAAACCTACTGCCTCCGTTTTTCGGTCGCTTATTATTTTAGTTTGTGAATTGTAGGTTACTGTATCTCCTCCCTCGTAAACACCTTCTACTTCAGGAATTAATTCAAAGCCAAACACTGCGTCAATAGGATTAGTCTCTCGATTAATAACAGTATACTTTGCGATTATTGAATTTTGGTTTTGCCAGCAGTAAATATTTTCTTTTACAAGTACATTCGGTGGCAATCCGTAATAATAGTTATTATAGGCACCATAAATTTCAAAATCACTAAACAAAGGATTAGTAACCAATGTTGTTGAATCTTCTATGTCTCCATCTTCCCTAGCGTCATATACTGTTCCCGATCCAGTACCAACAAGCGGACTAATTCGAGTAATTTGTAATATTGTATCTGGTAATGACCATATGGAAATTTTACCATACTCAGCTACATAAACATTAATATTATCTAAGTATAGATCAACAAGACCTTGAGCGAATACAGATGTGTTGGGACTAAAAACGCAACATAAAACTATAGATCCGAAAAGTAATAGTTTTTTCATAACGCACCTTTTATTAAATGATTAAATAATTAGTTAAAGATCTTAATGCCATCCCATAAGATTTGGCGGAATAAGTAAAAGCAAAGCCAATATAAGAAAAATCAATTCGAGGGGCAAAATCCATCTAGCCCATTTTTCCCAAGGTACATCAGCCAATGTTAATACTCCTATAGTAACAGCAGATGTAGGAATTATCATATTGGTAAAGCCATCACCCATTTGAAAAGCAAGAACGGCCGTTTGCCTTGAGACTCCGACAAGATCAGATAAGGGAGCCATAATAGGCATAGTTAAAACAGCCTGACCGCTGCCAGATGGAACGAAAAAATTAATAAATGTTTGCACTATGAACATTGCCTGTGAAGAAACTACAGGATTTAGCGAAGAAATTGGTGCTGACATTTCAAATAAAATTGTATCAATAATTTTACCGTTTCTTGATAAAATCAAAATTCCTCTGGCTAGTCCGATTATCAAAGCAGTACCTATAAGATTCTTTGCTCCCTTAATGAATGAATCTGTAATTTCACCCGCTGAAAGTTTACCAGCTATTCCCACAGCTATTCCAGTAATAAGAAATACAGCCGCCAATTCTTCGATAAACCATCCGTATTTAAGCACGCCAAAAATTAATACGGCTAGTCCTGCCAGAAATAC
>JALHTS010000004.1 GCA_022865965.1 Ignavibacteriaceae bacterium | reverse complement strand
TGAGGAGGACAAGTAAATAAAAAGTTGTTAAACAAATTGGGCAATGTTGTTATGGACTGCGCCTTAGCAACCACGCCGTTATGTGTTAAAATAATTGAGTAGTAATCTTATGAAAAATATGATTTTTATAGTATCAGTCATGTACTTCATGTTAAATGCTCATGCTTTATCTCAGAATTTGGTTGAAAATAGATCCCTTAGCGATGAACAGTGGCGTGAAGATTTGCAATTTTTAGTTGAAAAAATTAAGACTACCCATCCTAATCCTTTTTTTAATTCATCAGAAGATACTTTCATGTATTCAGCAAAACTACTTTATGATAGAATACCTAAAATAAAAGATAACGAAGTCATTGTTGAATTAATTCGAATCACTTCACTTCTCAAGGATGGGCACACTCGATTACATGGGAAAAATCTAACAAAATTATGGTTTCCTATAAGAGTATATGAATTTGAAGATGGTTATTTTATTACTGCTATTCATCGTGATTATATTAACGCTATTGGCGCTAAAGTTATTAAAATTGGAAAATATACGGTTGATGAAGCATTTGAAAGGATTAAAAAAATTACACCACATGATAATGAATATTCTTTGAGTTATACAGCTCCTATGTATCTTACAATGCAATCCGTTTTAAATGGACTAAACATTATTGGTGATTCAAAATATCTTAATCTTATAATTGAGAAAGAAGGAAAAATATCAGAATTAAATATTCCAGCTACTGGATTTGACTCAGATTCCGACTTAATGTGGTATTGGATGTTTAATAGTGTTCCTACAACAGAATCTGTAAGATTTATAGACCTCGAAAAAGAGAAATTGCCTTTGGTTTATCGGAATATGGACAAGTTTTACTGGTTTGAATATCTAAAAGAATTAGAAACTGTTTACTTTTGTTTTAATATTTGTGCTGACTCTGAAAATGAAAAATATTCCGAATTTAATTCTAAGTTGTGGGAGTTTATCGATAGGAATAATGTCAAGCGTCTCATAATTGATTTAAGAAATAACATCGGCGGCAATAATCAAATTGTCTTACCATTGGTTCATGATATAATAAGACATGATGATATTAACGTAAAGGGTAACCTTTATATTAACATTGGAAGGAAAACATGGTCTGCTGCGATGCATTGTGCAACGTGGTTAGAAAAACATACGAATGCTATATTTGTCGGAGAGCCTACGGCATCCGCCCCAAATCACTATGCAGATCCTAATCGTTTTACATTACCAAATAGCAAAATTGAATTACTTGTTTCAAGATATTATTGGCAAAACAGTTGGCCATGGGATGAACGGAACTATATTGAACCGGAAATACTCGTGAAATTGTATTCCCATGAATATTTTAGACATCATGATCCCATACTTGAGTTACTCTTAAACAAACTGAAATAACACATAACATCTTTAATAAGTAAAAAGTTTCGCAAATTTATCAGCCTCCGCCATAGTCGGATAAATTAGGCTGAGACGGACAAGTAAGTAAATGAGAACTCAATCAACGGTTATGTTTTCCCGATTTATCGGGATAACACGCCGTTAGGGATCCTAATAGTAATATTTATCTAGGAGGGTGTTGAAATGAAACTAAAGACAATCTTCACTGTAAACTACATTATTGCATTTCTTTTTGGAGCTGGGTTTACTTTTTTCCCGACATTATGCAGTTCGTTGATGGGATTTAATGTAGCTGGTGACTCCTCTCTGATTGCTCAGGGCATGGGTGTATTTGTCATTGGCACTGGCGTCCTTACATTTTTCGCAAGAGACGCCTCAAAATCTGAGGCTAGACGAGCAATAGTTCTTTCTTTATTTACTCTCTACATTTTATTGATTTTGTATAAAGTGTCATTGAATCTTCTGTATGGAATTTCGTTTAATCTCATGTTTGCTTCAATATATGTAATTCACATAGGATTGTCAGTGGCATACGGATACTTACTCTTTGGAGGACCAAGAGAGATAGAATCGTAAACAGTAGCATGGCGTAAGAGTATAAATTTACAATAAATTGATGGAAATTATGAGTGAAGAATTAAATCCAATGGATAAGTTTAATTTTCTACTTGGTACTTGGAAATTGCATTATAAAGTACCAAAGAGCCATTTTAGTGATGTAGATATTGGAGAAGGCGAAGGTGAATTTAAGCGGATTCTAAATAATCAATATGTTACTTTTGATTATAGTGCAAAACTATCAAATAGTGAAGGAGCTGCGTACGCTATATTTGCTTGGGATGAAAAAAGTCAAATTTATAGATATTGGTGGTTCGAAGATTCCGGCGAATTTATGAAAGCAACCTGTAATTTTATAAATGAAAACACGCTTTGTTTAAATTGGCATAATAGCTTACTGGTTCAAACATTTAGCCGAATAGAGAATGGGAATATACTTCTTGAGATGAGGTATCCGTCAAATAAAAATGATTACGAAATAATATTAGAAGTAGTTTTTACAAAAAAGGAATAAATAGTAAACATAACCCGCCAATCAAACAGTCGCCCCCGAAAAATTGGGGTAAACTAAGTTAGGCATAATTATGATAGACGCTCAGTAAATGTAGCGGGGCGTCTGGAAAGGTGTAAACCAAATGAATGAAAAAGCAGTCTATACTTCCGTGTGCACTGTTAAGAGCCTCTGGCAAGAGTACCGCATTTACAACAATCGCGTGGAGTTCGACACGCACTTAGGCCAAATGACAATTCCTTTTGACCACATCGAGCGAATCAACATTTCCGAATCCGAAGTAAAGGGACTCCTAAAAGGAGACCTGCACCTGAAGAACTTTCGGCCTGCCTTGAAGCTGGATTGGGCCAACTTTTTAGAACACGTCGTTCTTGACAAAAGCGAAGGACATATCCGGCGGGTGCTCTTTACACCGGATGATCCTGCAGCTTTTAAGCGAGCTTTAGAGGAGGCGCTAACTCGATACAAAGAGAATCAGCCAGATAGTTAAGTTTGAGCGGCTGTGTCTAATCTTTGCCAAAACACGGACAGCCTCGACAAGTCGTGGTAAACTGTTTTTCAGTGCGGCATACGTTTAGAGGGTTAGATAGAAATACTTAATGTATTTGTAATATTAATTGAGAAAGTAATTAAAGATTGAGGAAATAATTTATTTAATATCTAACCCTCTGAAATTATTGGTTTCGTTTGTAAATAAAAAGTTGTTGTGCTGTTAAGCGGAATTACTTTCCGTTAGCTAACGGATGGGCGAAAACTTAATAATAGCACCGTTATTTTACAAAGCATAAATATAGAGGTAAGCTATGAAAAAATTTATAGAAATAAGTTTAAGCTTATTCCTTTTGTTTGCACTAATTCATCATTTCTCTTGTTCAGGAGATGGTCCAATTGAAACTACCGAAGAAATTGAATTTGTTTCATATCAAATTCCCGGGTGTAGTTCTTCTTCCTCTTTAGAAAAAGCTTTGCTTGATGACTATTGCTTTACGTATAGTTTTAAAGACACACTAAAAATCGACTTTTGCGTTGTAGGAAATTGTTGTCCGGACTCAAACAGATTTGTTACGAACTACACAATAAATTCAGACACGTTGTTTGTTACGGTAACAGATACTGCTGCACATCTTTGCCGTTGCATATGCAGTTATGTAATACATTTAGAATTATTTGGTTTACCGGAAGATCAATATTTGTTTTACTGTAATTATGATTCTCTAATTGAGTATAGTGAGTATGTTATTAAACCTTAGTAGCATATAAATAAAACACAACGTAAACTTTTTAATCTGAAAATATTATCAGCCTCTGCCATAGACGGATAAATTTGGCTGAGGCGGACAAGTAAATAAAAGTTAATTGTGGTTAATTGGCATTGTTGTCCGTTAGCTAAAGGATGGGTTGCAACTTAAAAACTACGCCGTTATAGCGCATAAAAAAGAAGGATAAAAAATGAGTACATTTAAACTTTTAATAATGCATTCATGAAGCCATAAACCTTAATTGTCTTAAAAAAAGGAAACGATATGAGTAAATTAACATTTGGAGTCATTGGTACTTCAAAAAAAGAGGATGAGCAACGTATTCCAATCCATCCGGAGCATCTGCCACGGCTTCCCGAACAAATTCGTCGCCAACTGATATTTGAGGAAGGCTATGGAGCGCCGTTCGGTATCGCCGACTCGGAAATTGCTGACAAGACGGGTGGCGTTGCCACACGACACGAACTATTAGCCAACATTGGGAATGTCATTCTTGCCAAACCAACATTAGCGGATTTTGAGGAACTGCGTGAGGGTGGAATCCTTTGGGGTTATCTGCATTGCGTGCAGCAGCGGGCTCATACTCAAGCTGCGATCGATCGCAAGCAGACGCTCATTGCCTTTGAAGATATGTTTGTTTGGGGACCCAACGGAGAGATTGGGCGCCACACTTTTTATAAAAACAACGAAATGGCGGGTTACTGTGCGGTTTTACATGCACTGCAACTTAAAGGAATCGACGGGCATTATGGTAACCAGCGCAAAGTGATCATTTTTAGTTTTGGTGCGGTCAGCCGAGGAGCAATATACGCCCTTAAAGCACGTGGCTTTAGAGATATTACAATTTGCATTCAACGTCCCGACCACGAAGTGCGTGAGGAAGTACTTGATTGTGAATATGTCCGTATTCGGGAAGGCAATGAAGGTGAAGCGCGCATGTTGGTAGTAGAGCACGATGGGACTGAGCAACCATTAATTGATCTGATCAAACAATCAGAGATCATCGTGAACGGAACCCTGCAAGAACCAGATCATCCTATTCTTTTCGTTACAGAAGATGAAATATCTTATCTCAAGCCAGGCTGCCTTATTATTGACGTAAGTTGTGATGAGGGTATGGGATTCTTTTTTGCCAAACCAACCACATTTAAAAATCCTATGTTTAAAATTGGAATGGTAGATTACTACGCCGTGGATCATTCACCAAGCTATCTTTGGGAAAGTGCCTCGCGCTCTATCTCTGCTGCTCTCATTGTCCATTTACCGACTGTGGTGGCAGGGTATGAGAACTGGCAGCAAAATGAGACCATTCGACAGGCTGTGAATATTGATGCCGGCGTGATTCAAAAACCTGCCATTATATCGTTTCAGAAGCGCCAGTCATTATATCCCCACGCACCCATCGATACAGGGAAGAACTGACGGTTTGAAACAGTTAATCAAAACTCTATTATTGAAATAGGTTGGATAAGTGTAGCACATAACATCTTTAATCCGCCAGATTTTTTAGACTCCGCCATAGGATGATAAATTTGGCTGAGGCGGACAAGTAAATAATTGAGAACTCAATCAAAGGTTGTGTTATCTCGATATCACGGGATCACATGCCATTATACTCATAGATAAAAAAAATTCTAATTAGTAATAAGGATTTCTATGAACGCAGCTAAAACATTTTTCATATTCTGTTTTTTATTGCTCATTATAGCTGAGACTAAAGCTCAGGACCAGTATAAACTTTGGGACGGAGAACAAAAACCTTTTTATAAAGAGAACAACTTGAAGGAATATGAAAAAGAGTCGTGGGGTGAGATTTGCGCGTTTGACGTTACAGAACCGACACTTACTGTTTACAAAGCGGAAGGAATTAACAGTGGCAAAGCTGTAGTTATTATACCAGGGGGCGGTTATTCGGCGGTGGCAATTTATCATGAAGGACACGATCTGGCTAAAGTACTGGCAAAATATGGAATTACAGCGGCTGTTCTAAAATACAGGCTTCCTAACGCTGAATCATCCGACAAACCGGAATTAGTGCCTCTAACCGATGCAAGAAAGTCTCTTAAATTACTCAGAGAGAATGCTGAGAAGTATGGTGTTCAAAATGACCAGGTTGGAGTAATGGGTTTTTCAGCCGGGAGTCATCTCGCCACTGTAGTAGGTTTATGGAGGAGTGAAAACGGAGAAGAAAACCCTGACTTTACTGCCCTGATTTATGGCGTAACTACTATCGACTCGGTTAATTTAAAATGGCTGGAAGACGACTTATACTTAAGAAAAATGACCGAAGAAGAAATAGCTAAAAACGAATTAATTAACCTGGTGACTGATGATACACCCCCGGCATTTTTAATCCATGCCTATAATGATAATGTTTGTAAAGTGAAAGAGACAACACTATATTCACAAAAACTATTTGAGCATAGAGTACCTGTTGAAATGCATCTGTTTCCCAGAGGCGGACATGGATTTGGAATGGGCCGTAAAGAAGATGGTACTGACCAGTGGGTGCAGTTGTTTATTAATTGGTTAAAGGTAAATAGTTTTTAGGTATTTAATCAAACTGGATGCAGTTGTCAAAAACAAAACATACGATAAGAATGGGAATAAAATGTAAACCTGATCAAAAATATGAACGGTCTTTATAATTAGACGATCTGTTTTTATTTTTAATGAAATCATAGAGGTCAATAATGATTGAAATAATTCTTGATTTGATGACTGAGGTGAGGCGAGTTCGATATGCAACTAAACTCGTTTTTATTACAATATTTATTTTTTATCCATTAAATTCATTTTCACAAGAAGCCAGGTTTTCTTTCGATTCTAGTTTAAATAAATCACTGACGTCTAAAGTAATTTACAGAAACCCGCAAGTGATGACCGTTGACTATACCTTCGAGTTAGTTCCCGATCATGCAAAGATTGACAAGGGCAAAGATCTTAAAGTATGGATTCCGGTTCCCCGTGAGTGGGATTCACAGAAGGCGGTAAAGATCCTTGCCATCGAACCTGTACCACATTATACTTATGAAGATCCAGAACATGGCAATCAGATACTCTTTTGGGATTTTGGGAAAGTATCGGTAAAAGAATTCTATGAAGTAAAAATTAAATACCGTTTGGAAATTTTTGAAGTCCATTGCATAATTGATCCTGAGCAGATAGGCTCATATGATAAGAACAGTGAGAATTATCAGCTTTACACAAGGAGTACAAATAAAATAAATATTACTCCAGAGTTAAAAGAGCTCGCACAAACAGCTGTTGGCGATGAAAAGAATGTTTATCTGCAAGCGAAAAGGATTTTTGAATTTGTAAGAAATAGAATTCGCTTTAAAACAGTTAGGCGTGAAAGAGGTACTGGTATCGAATCTATTTTGGATTTTCCTGTCTGTGATCCCATAACAGGAGAACAATATTATGAGGGCCAATGTGACCATTACGGTACTTTTTTTATTGGACTGTGCCGTGCAGTAGGTATTCCGGCAAGAGGAGTAACCGGTATGGCTGGCTGGGATCCCTCGATCAAGGAAAAGGACTTAAAACTTCGCTCTAATGAACATACTAAATTAACATCAGATGGATTGGCAGCGACAAGACTCTATGGACCTATAGCAGGTCATGTTTGGGCCGAGTTTTACCTTCCAGAATACGGATGGATACCCGTAGATCCGACATGGGGAAAATTCGGTTATCAAGGCAATAAAAAAATAATTTTATCTAAGGGTTTTGATGTAAAGATAGGTCCATATGCACCACAGGAGGAAAGTGAAGGCTATGGCGACCAGTGGATACCTCTTTATAAAGGAAGAGCAGCTATAATAGGGTGGGGTGTATGGAACATTACCAAAATCCGTATAGCAAAAGCAAAAGTTCTCCACAATTCCGATCCATTTCCAGCTGACAGCTATGCTGAATATGCTGCTCAACTCTATCCGGAAAATGAAGAAGAAGAGAAGCTAAGAAATTGGCGACAAAAAGTTCTGCTTTCATTCTATAATGCAAAAAGAGGAGATATAAATAACGGTGAATTATTTGAAATAAATCCCAGGCTTAATGAAAATCGTGAAGCATACCTGTGCCATTTGCTTCGTCAAATTATAGGAGATGAAAAATTTCTTAAGATTTTCCGAAGCTATTTAGATCTCCGGCTTACTTCCGGTAAATCTGTTTCAATAGAAAAATTTCAAGATATTGCCGAACGTATGCATGGAACTTCACTCGATTTCTTCTTTAAACAATGGGTAGGTAATATTGCATTATCACAATTTAAGCTGGATAATATTCTGATAGAAAAGGTATTAAATCAATGGAAGGTGTACGGAAGTCTTCTGCAGAAAGGAGAAACAACTTATCAAGTTCCTGTTGAACTGGTCCTTGAAACAGAGAAGGGTCAGGAAAGCAAGGAAATCTGGTTGAACTCGAAAAAAACTAATTTTGAGTTTTATACAACGAATAATCCTAAAAAACTAATAGTAGATCCCGATTTTCACATTCCAACTATACGATGGATGCCGGCTCGTATCCGGACATTTTGGGATTTTTATCCGGATGGGATTATAGTTTATGGTACATCGAGCGAAGGTGAAGACAACAAAACCGCTGCTATATTATTCGATGATAAGTGGTTAGGTTTAGGACGGGAATTCATAAAGGCAGATACTAGTGTTACAAAGGAGGATTTGAATAAACATTTTGTTGTACTTATTGGTCGTCCGAAGACAAATAAAATCACCCAGCAACTAAAAAATGCATTCCCGATTCTATTCGATAAAGATAAGTTCTTATACCAAGGTATTACCTATAATAAACCTTCACAAGGGATTGTTTTAATTACAGAGAGCACTATTAATCCAAATGGTTGGATTATACTTCTTGCAGGTCTTAGCAACGATGCTACCTTAAAAATGAGTAATTTATCTCCATATGATCCAGCTGCTTCATATATCATTTTTGAAGATAAAAATGTGTTAAGGTCTGGCGATTGGGAAGAATACAACAGTAACTTAGTTTGGAACTTCAAATAGGATAGAATAGGTTAGTTAATCTGAGGATCTAAATAATGTAGACTGAACAACTACTCAACAGCGACCCTCGATAGATCGGGGCAGGCTGTTTAGCGGTAACGTATTTGGGAAAAAATATAAAAATGAATCTTAAAGACAAAATGGAGCAAATCTATGGCAGTGCTCCTGCAGACAAAATACCATGGGACCTTAAAGAGCCGCCAAAGCAACTCGTCGAACTCGTTGAGAGCGGAAAAGTTTCTCCGTGTCGTGCGGTAGATCTTGGTTGTGGTGCTGGCAACTACGCAATATGGTTAGCGAAGAGGGGATTCCAGGTTACTGGAATTGATCTTTCAGAAAGTGCGGTAAACCTGGCCCGAAAACAAGCGGAGCAAGAGAATGTAGAATGCATATTCAAGGTGGGTGATTTAACTGATTCGGATTTTATAGAAGATACCCAGTACGAATTTGCCTACGATTGGGAAGTGCTTCACCACATTTTCCCGGAAGCTCGTGACACATACATACGAAACGTAATTAAACTTCTTCAAAAAGGTGTACACTACTTTACAGTTTGCTTCAGTGAAGAAGACCCGGATTTTGGAGGAGTTGGCAAATATCGAAAGACACCTATGGATACAACACTTTATTTCTCATCTGAAAAAGAAATTGAACAATTATTAAATGCGCACTTCGATATAAAGGAAATAACTACAACTGAGATTGCGGGAAAATATGGACCGCATATAGCTGTGATAGCTTTCGCAGTTAAAAAATAAGAAAAGAAATCTGATAAATTGTTCCAATGGCGGACGATTTTTCCTGACATCACCTTCGAGTGGAACGGATATCAAACCGAATTTTGAAAATAAAAGAAGTAGAATAAAATAACTAATCAAGTTAAAAGGAATCCTTTGGAGGATGCCTCAGATTATCTTTCCTAATTACTTTCTCACTTTTATCCTAACATCTAGTTTTTAAGTAAAGGATTTATTTTTTGCTCTTCCTTCTACTCTTATAATGGAAAAATATTTTAAAATATCCGTTTATAATGGAAAATAAATCAAATTACTTGACTATTTAGCTCTTATTCTGGAAAATATTCCGAATACTCTATTATAGAAAATATTTACAATTATTTGGCTTATTCTGGAAAATATTTATAATTTTACCAATAAATTTCAATTATTCTGGAAATTAATTCAACCTGTCCGGCGAAATGAAATGGAGACGGAAATGAGTGAAATAATATTTGCATCGTCAAACCCTCAAGAAGCATATAAAATTTCTAAAATGCTTCAAGAAAAGAAAATTCGGAAGATAGCTCCAAGGATTTATTCGACAAATTTTGAAGAAGCACCTTCTGCCATTGTCAAAAGAAATATTCTCGAGATATTGGGTAATCTATATCCGGAAGCGGTGCTAAGTCATCGCTCTGCTTTTGAATTTAAACCCACAGTTACAAATCAAATATTCGTTACTTATACATACACAAAAAAAATAAAATTACC
>JALHTS010000216.1 GCA_022865965.1 Ignavibacteriaceae bacterium | reverse complement strand
GATAATCATCTATGTTCAGTCTATCCGCATAGACAACTATTTTTTTACCTGAGTTTTTAAATTCTTTTAGTTTTTCTCTTATTTCCCAGAGCATTTCGCGGTTAATATTTATATCGGAAGCTAATCCATCGCCACCGGGAGAGTCAACACGAAGAACAATAGCTTTTACATTTGAACTGCTAACAGCAGACTCTACAAATTTTACAAGACTACTTGCTTTAATTCCTTCATCCATTTGAGTGCCGCCGATTGCATAAATAACTGCAACAACAGGCTTACTTCCCCAGTAATCATCTTTTGGAAGATTAAACTTTTCAAGTGAAGATGGAGAAACAAATTTTGTTTCTTCATTTTCAAGATTCTTTACAACATTTTTAACTTCATCCCATCTGCCAAGAGTATCAACTAAATTAAGGTTGATTGCTTCTTCGGGAGAAAACATTCCGTATTCATTAACGAGTTCTTCAAATTTTTCACCTGAAATATTTCTGCTTTCACATATATCGGTTTTAGCAATGCGGTAAAATTCATCAACAAGTCTTTGTCTTTGTTCACGATCCGCTTTGCTCATTTTATCACGAGAATAAGATTCTGCTGCTGATTTATATTTAAAATATCTTAATTCTGTAAATCCAATTCCAAGTTTTTCTAAAGTCCCTTTGTAAAACGTTCTCCCCATAACATATCCTTCCAAAGTAATGTTACCAATCGGATCAAGAACTATTTTATCAGCAACCGAAGCTAAATGATAATCATCTATGTTCAGTCTATCCGCATAGACAACTATTTTTTTACCTGAGTTTTTAAATTCTTTTAGTTTTTCTCTTATTTCCCAGAGCATTTCGCGGTTAATATTTATATCGGAAAGATTAATCGCAATTCCGCTGACAGTATTATCACGCATTGCTGCATCAATTTGATTAACCAAGTCAATCAGAGTATTTGAATTATCCAAATATTTATATCTCTGATATTTTATTCCGCCAAATAAATTTATTTCGACATATTTATTCTTATTGAAAAGTTTCGGAAAAATAGTCCGGTCATAAGCACCAAGTCTAATACCATAAGTGTTATAAGCATGATTCTTATCGCTGTCAAAATGTGATTGATAATTTAATCCAAAATTTCCAAAACTGATTTGTGTTCCTATATTAAATGCCTTCCCTTCAAAATATCTTCCGATAAATCTGATACCATCGAAAGGTTCAACCGCAACACCCGAGCTCCAACGAATTTCATTTCTTATGTTGTTTTCAGTAAAAATATAATCTCCAAAAAATGTAATTACTTCATTACCAAAAGGACGAAATGCAAGACCCACAACTCCTTCTCGTTCACCTTTTATCGGAAGATTTCCGACTAATCCTAAAGAAAAATATCTGTTTAACCTTATTAAAGACCCTATAGTAAACTCATTCGAGATATTAAATTCTTCAAAATCTCCGCTAGTCCATTTATAAGCCAGCCCAAGACTGAGAGAAGGTCCTCCAATAGCTGCAGACAATGTATAGTTAAGAACAGAATTTGTTTTATCACCAAATGAAACAACACTGAAACCAAAATTTGGAATGGCGGTAAATAATCCCCAATTGTTTAAGTCATTGAAATCTCCACCCAGATCATTCCACGTAAAATAAATATCCGGTTGATGAAGATATGTAAGCACAGCAGGATTATCGTAACCATATAAACCATATTTAAGTGCTCCGGCGGGCGCCAAGTTGAAATCATTTACTTCTAAGTATGAAGGAGACTTTTGCTGAGAAAAATTTTCCGGGCAAATATTTATAACAAACAGGAAAATAAAAATGAAGTTCCTCATAATAACTGCCTTTAATTTTAAAGAAATAGTGATGTAAAATTTAATAAAAAGAACAGAATTAAATTCCTCCTAAAAATAATTTTAATAGATAGAACTGTAATTACTCAAAAGATGTTATTTTTGTTGCACAATAAATAAGCATATAATCAAATATTTATCTTAAAGGAGGACAAAATGTTCAGGAATCTAATTTTTTTATCGACCTTTATACTTATCATAACTATTACTTTTTTCGCATGCAGTGAAGATGACCCGGTTTCATCTGATCCGGGAAAAGCAAACGTTATGGCAATTCATGCCTCACCCGATGCGCCGGGAGTTGATGTTTTTGTTGATAACAACCTTGCTCAGCAAAATCTTACCTTCCCAAATAACACACCTTACATAGAGATTGATGCCGGAATACGAAACATAAAAGTTAACGTTACCGGAATAGATTTAACAGTATTTAATGAAAACCTTCCTTTTGATGCAAATAAAAATTATTCGGCATTTGCAATTGATAGAGCAATAAATTTAGATGCCCTACTATTAGTTGATGATCTTACAGCTCCCGCAAGTAGTAAAGCTCACGTTAGATTTTTACACCTTTCACCCGATGCTCCTGCTGTTGATATTACTTTATCAGATGGAACCGTAATATTCGGAAACGTTGCGTTCAAGGAATATATTGACTTTACACCCCTAGATGCTGGTACGCATAGTCTTGAGGTCAGAACTGCGGGAACTACGGATGTTGTGCTTGAACTTGGTAATATTACATTAATAGCCGGAAAAATTTATACTGTTTTTTTAAGAGGACTTTACCAAGGAATTGGTCCTCAGGCTTTAGGCGTTTCGATAATTGAAAATAACTAAAATCGATTTGGAATTCTTCAATTACCGGATTTGAATAAGATCCGGTTTTTTATTTTCAAACAATCATTAAAGTTTTTATTTGTTTATTTTTCAGAAGTCTATTACAAATTATATATGATCGAAATAAATAACCTTCATAAAAGTTTTGGCAGCAATAATGTTCTTAACGGAATAACCCTTAATATAGAGAAAGGAGAAACACTCGTTATTATTGGCAGAAGCGGCTGCGGTAAAAGTGTTTTAATAAAGAATATTGTCGGTTTGCTTAGTCCGGATTCCGGTTATGTAAAAGTTGAAGGTAAAATTGTCGATGACTTATCTATAAATGAACTTTATCAGTTAAGAAGAAAATTTGGATTTCTTTTCCAGGGATCCGCATTATTTGATTCACTAACTGTTGAAGAAAATGTTTCTCTTTCTCTAATTGAATCATTCGACAAACATTCCAAATCAGAAATAAAAAAAGTTGTATCAGAAAAACTTGAACTCGTCGGTCTGTCTGGTACTGAAAATCTCAAACCTTCTGAACTATCGGGCGGCATGAAAAAAAGAGTGGGACTTGCAAGGGCTTTAGTCACAAATCCTGATTACATTTTGTATGATGAACCAACAACAGGACTCGATCCTATTATGTCCGATTCGATTGATAGTCTTATAAAAGAACTTTCTAATAAAATTAATGTCACTTCAGTTGTTGTTACACACGATATGTACAGTGTGAAAAATGTGGCTGACAAAGTTGGAATGATGCACGATGGGAAAATTTATTTTTTAGGTAAACCCGTAGAGCTCAGCAGTTCTAATGATCAGGTTATTAGAGACTTTATTAGAAGAACTGAAGTATAAAATCAGATATTAGTTATTAAACGGCTGCAATTATTGATTATTCAAGTTTAAAAGTCTGTGCTTAATAGAACTACCGTTGAAGTTTTAAACAACTACATTTATTTAAAGTAACTAAAAAAAAGAGTAGCATCTCCTCGCAAAAATACTTGCACAAATCTCTGCGCGAAGATGCTAATTAAATTACATTACTAAAGCCATTATGGCTTTCTGAACGTGAAGCCTATTTTCAGCTTCATCAAAAATTACAGAGTTTGGCGAGTCAGCAACTTCATTTACAACCTCTTCTCCCCTGTGTGCAGGTAAACAATGCATAAATAAATAATCACCTTTTGCATTCTTAACTAATTTTGGATTGACTTGATATTTTGCAAACCTTTTCTTTCTTTCTATAGCTTCAGCCTCTTGTCCCATACTTGCCCAAACATCTGTATAAACTATATCCGCATTTTTAACTGCAGCAACAGGATCGTTTGTTATTTCTATTTTTGATCCCATATATTTTGCAAACTTTTTTGCATTTTCAACAATTTCCTTATTAGGCTTGTAACCGGATGGAGATGCAATTGCTATATTCATTCCCACTTTTGAACAGCCGTTTAATAAGCTGTGCGCCATATTATTTCCGTCGCCAATGTAAGCAAGTTTTAGTCCTTGTAATTTTCTTTTCTTCTCGAGAATAGTAAACAAATCTGTTAAAACCTGACACGGATGAAGAAGATCTGTCAGTCCATTTATTACAGGGATGCCGGCATACTTACCAAGTTCAACAACATCCTGATGATCAAAAGTTCTGATCATTATTCCGCTAAGATATCTTCCTAAAACTTTTGCAGTATCGGAAATACTTTCACTTGTTCCTAATTGTAAATCATTCGGACCGAAATACATTCCAATTCCGCCTAGCTGATAAATACCTGTTTCAAAAGATATTCTTGTTCTTGTAGATCTTTTTGTAAAGATCATCCCAAGTGTTTTTCCTTCAAGATGTCTGTGAGCCTCACCGGTATAAAGTTTTTCTTTAAGTGATTTGCTCACATCAAAAATCTGGTAAATCTCTTCAATTGAAAGATCAGCAATTGAAATGAGATTTTTTCCTTTCATATTAACTGCCATTTATGACTCCCTATTATTTTAAATTATCAAATCTTTAGTTCTGTGTAATAATTGTACCCGCTTTGGGATTTCCAAGCTGTGTTGATTCAGTAATAATTGTTTCCTTGCCGCCATTTCTTACAAAGTGTATAGCGGCCTTAATTTTAGGACCCATACTACCGGCTGCAAAATGTCCTTGATTTAAGTACTCCTCCGCCTGTTCTACAGTGATCGTATCCAATGCTTTTTGATCAGGTTTACCAAAATTAAGATAGACTTTAGGAACATCTGTCAGAATAAAAAAATCATCTGCGTCTATTTCATATGCAAGAAGAGCTGAAGCAAGATCTTTATCAATAACTGCCTCAATTCCTTGTAATTTTTTTTTATCATCAAGATAAACAGGCACGCCGCCGCCGCCGGAAGCAATTACAATGTTTCCCTTTTTTACAAGATTCTTAATGATCTTTTTATTCAAAACATCTTTAGGTTCAGGTGAGGCAACAATTCTGCGCCATCCGCGTTTGCGTGGGTCTTCTTTAAATATAAAATTATTTGCGCGTGCCAGAAGGTCTGCCTCTTCTTTTAAATAAAAAGCACCCACAGGTTTTGTGGGATTTTTAAAAGCAGGATCATTTTTATCAACTAAAACCTGAGTAACCATTGTTACAACATTTTTTCTTATTTTCTTTTCAGCAAGAATATTTCTCAGTTGTCTTTCGACCATATAGCCAATTCCGCCTTGTGAATCAGCTACACAAATATCCAAAGGCATTTTAGGAATTTTATAAGTGTTATAGCCCGCTTCGTTTCTAAGAAGAATATTTCCCACCTGCGGACCATTTCCGTGAGTGATTACTATGTTAAAGTCATTATCAAGTAATTTTATTAGATTTATGCAAGTATCGTAAGTGTTTTTTTCCTGTTGCTGAATTGTGCCAGTTTCATTTCCTCTTAACAGAGCATTTCCCCCTAAAGCAACGACGGCAATTTTTTTCATAAAAACCCTGTTTACATTTTATCTTTTTCTGTAATATTTTAATGTAAATAATATACAAACTTAAGCAAGGCTAAGTGGAAATAAAATAATTATGTAAGTG
>JALHTS010000215.1 GCA_022865965.1 Ignavibacteriaceae bacterium | reverse complement strand
TATTTCCCAGAGGTGATGCGCTTGATAAAACCATTAAAATTGGTGCTGCAAATTTTAAAGTTGTTGGAGTGTTATCTGAGCAGGGAAGTTTCCTTCTTGGTCCCTGGAATCCTGATAATCAGGTCTTTATCCCAATAGGTGCAATATATAAGAATTTTATTACGAGGAGGCATGGATCTGTTACAATCAATGTAAGAGCTCCAAGTCCTGCACTGCTTGAGGAAACAAAAGCCGAAGCAATAGGACTGATGAGAAAAATAAGAGGGCTTACATTCGATGAGGAGGATGATTTTTCCGTTAATCAAAGTGAAGGCTTAACTGAAAATTACAATTCAGTAGTAGGAGTTATTCAAATTGCCGGATTATTCATCACGGGATTATCACTTTTTGTTGGAGCTATCGGCATAATGAATATTATGTTCGTATCTGTAAGAGAAAGAACAAAGGAAATTGGTTTGAGAAAAGCTGTTGGTGCTAAAAAAAGGACTATCCTGGTACAATTTCTTTTAGAATCATCTGCTATCTGTCTTGTTGGAGGTTTAGCGGGATTGTTAGCAGCTATCTTGTTAAGTATGATGATCAATCAGTTTTTTCCAACTTCAATTCAAATTGATGCTGTTATAATAGCAATTGTAGTTTCAATAGTAACAGGAGTTTTATCAGGTTTAGCACCGGCATACACTGCTGCAAAAATGGATCCCGTTGAAGCTCTTAGATACGAGTAGGAGTGGAGTTTTTTAATATTGCCTGAATTTAGCATAAAGGTATTTTAATTATGAATGTAACCCAAACATTAGCTTTGTCGGCTCAATCGGTTAAAAACAATAAGCTTCGCACGTCTTTAACAATACTGGGAATTGTTGTCGGCATTTTTTCAATTATTGTAATTATGACCATCATAACAATGCTTCAAAACAGTATTGAAAGTGGTCTATCACAATTAAGTAAAAATACTTTTCAGATTCAGCAGCATGATCCAACGGTTGGCGGTGGCGGGCATAGAAGAGATCGGTCAAGAAGAGATATAACAATATATGAAGCAAATCGTCTCAAGGAATTATTAACCTCGGCAATGTATGTTGGTGCAGAGCAGTGGCAGTTTGGTAGAATAGTTAAATATGGGAACAAAGAAACAAATCCAAACATTCAAGTTGCAGGTGCTACCACCGATGCAATGAACACTAATAATTGGTTGGTTGAAGAAGGTCGCAGTCTTAGAGAGATTGATATTGAAAATTCCAGAAATGTTTGTATCCTTGGACAGGACGTAGTTGATAAACTTTTTCCGAATATCAACCCGGTTGGACAAACCGTTAGGGTAGATGGTCGCCCACTCCAGGTAATTGGCGTTCTTGAAAGAGAACCTTCTCTTTTTGGACAAAGTAATGACAATCGCATAATTATGCCTATTACAACCTGGCAAGCGATGTTTGGAAAATACTCGCACAGCGTAAATATCACGGTTATGTCCTACGGGAAAGATGATTATAATGACGTGATTGAATCAGCAATTGGACACTTCAGGCAAATCAGAAAAAATACCCCTGGAGAACCAAACGATTTCTATATCTTCAGTAATGAATCTATTATTGGTCTGGTTAACGATATAACCGATCCTATTAAAATTGGAGCTCTTGCTGTTTCGGTTATTGCCTTAATTGCAGCCGGTGTTGGAATTATGAATATTATGCTGGTATCTGTTACTGAAAGAACAAAAGAAATTGGCATAAGAAAAGCCGTCGGAGCAAGAAAATCTGATATTCTAACTCAGTTTCTTATTGAAGCAATCATTCTTTGTGTGATTGGTGGAATAATAGGAATTTTACTCGGTATAGGTATTGGCAACTTTGCAGGTAGTTTCCTTAATGCAGAAAAAGCAGTTCCTGTTGATTGGGTTATTATTGGAATTACTCTTTGTGTTGTGGTTGGAATTATCTTTGGCACTTATCCGGCTTATAAAGCGGCGAACCTAGATCCCATAGAAGCCTTGAGATACGAATAAATTATTAGAAATTTACATCAATCTGGAAACTGATTCTGTTATCGATATTATTTGGAATCAGATTGTTCCCGGAACTTAAAGTTTCTTCTTCTGGTTTATAAGTTTCAGAATATTTCATTGATAACGTTAGCATCTTTATCAATTTATATCTTACATTAAAATACCATCTTAAACCTTCACCGTACATAGCTATATTTGTCATCACACCTGTTAAATCATTTTCATATTCATAAATAGCTGAATTGAAAGAATCTGTTTTGAAGAATATAATTCTTCCATAAAGAACTAAGTTATTACCCGGATTATACCGAACATCCTGAAAGAAAAGATAACCGTCTTCCTTTAAATTTGTCGCACTTATGTTAAAGTAATTATACTCTGCACGGCTTCTTAATCTTATTGTTTTTGATGGTGTATGTGCAATTTCAAATCTTATTGCTTGTCTTAGTCTTTTTGTTACCAGTTTGAGGTCATATAAAGTCTGTGTTACATCTTTATACTCGTATTTAAAACGAATTTTAGTTTCAGCATTA
>JALHTS010000214.1 GCA_022865965.1 Ignavibacteriaceae bacterium | reverse complement strand
TCTGTCGTAAAGATTGATAATATTCCTGCTGATAAAATGGGATTGGATATTGGACCTGAAACAATTAATTTATTTAAGGATGAGATACTAAAATCTAAAACTGTCGTTTGGAATGGTCCGATGGGTGTTTTTGAAATGGATAATTTTTCTAAAGGAACTTTTTCTATTGCACAAGCATTAGCCGATGTAACAGGAAAAGGCGCAGTAACTGTTATCGGTGGTGGTGACTCAGCAGCAGCGATTGCTAAAGCAGGTTTAGCTGATAAAGTTTCTCACGTTTCAACAGGCGGTGGAGCGTCATTAGAATTTCTTGAAGGCAAAGCTCTCCCCGGTGTTGTGGCTTTAACGGATAAATAATTCAGGTTGATGTTGTAAGGGGTTAAAACCCCTTATAAATACTATCGTTTAATTATCCCCGACCTAAAGGGCGTGGCTATTAGCCCCGACCTTTAGGTCGGGGTATTTGAAAATTCACGAAACATAGAAGGGCTTTAGCCCTTTCATGTGAATGAATTCAATTTGAATTATTAACAATATTGGAGCACGAGTTAAATTTCGTGTTCTACTAGATAAATTTTTATATGTTTAACAAGGAATTAAATTGAGCAATTATTATAAACCAGGTGGATTAGGAGGATTCAGTCTTTTTCCTCCAGTAATTAAGACGTTACTTATTACTAATGTTGCTGTGTTTTTTATTCAAATTCTCGGCAATGAAATTATTATATCAGGAGACCTAGTACTAAGTCAGATTCTGTTAAAGTATTTTGCTCTTATTCCGATTGGTACGTTCTCTGATGCTTCATTTTATCCCTGGCAGTTAATTACGTATCAATTTATGCACGGTGATTTTAGTCATATCTTTTTCAATATGTTCGCATTGTGGATGTTCGGAATGGAAATAGAAAATATGTGGGGCTCTAAAAAGTTTCTCATCTTTTATTTAACTGCCGGTGTTGTTGCAGGATTATGCCATTTGTTTATTTCTCCGCTATTAGGCGCAATTGCTGCTCCTACAATCGGTGCTTCAGGTGCTGTCTTTGGTGTATTGATAGCGTTCGCATTGTTCTTCCCCGACAGATATATTTTCCTTTATTTTCTTATTCCTGTTAAGGCAAAATATCTTATCGGTTTTTTAATTGTATTCGAATTTCTTGCAATAAACAGTGCACAAAGTAACATTGCTCACCTTGCCCATCTTGGCGGAGCACTCGCAGGCTTTCTGTTTATCTGGTTTGATAAATCAAGTAATATTGATTTGAAGAGTATGATCAGAAGAAATAAATTTAAAAGCTCTGCTTCTTCATCAGGTTCAAGGTTTAATATTTTTAATCGCGCTGATGATATTCAGGAAGCAAAATATCATGACATCAATTCTGATAAAGACAAAAAAGTTAAAGTTACACAAGAGGAGATTGACAAAATACTTGATAAGATCAGTCAGAGCGGCTACCAGAATTTAACTGAACGCGAAAAGAAAATTTTATTTGAAGCAAGTAAGAATTAACAATGTTTGTGAAATCTTTTTATTTAATATTACCTTTCATTTTATTCTTTACTTTTTGTTCGGAGCAAACTCCTGTTCCTGAAGAAAAATTAATTCTTGTTTACACTGATCTGATGTTTGCTCAGGATACAGCCTCAGTAAATTCTAAGAATGTTGATTCATTAAAAACTGAAGTTTTTAATCGGCATGAAATTACAGAAGAAGACTATCAGAAAACTTTAGAGTATTATAATGAATCGCCAGAACG
>JALHTS010000213.1 GCA_022865965.1 Ignavibacteriaceae bacterium | reverse complement strand
TTATCAGATTTCCAGACAGGAAGATTAGCGGATGACGAATTGATCTCAGACTTAAATCAGTTGCTTGATAATAACGCAAGAATATATGCAGTAAATTATTCCGGGAAGGATGTTTTCAATCTTTCTTTAGATAAGTTTGATTTTAACACCGCGATATTTGAAAAAGAAAAACCTCTTAGTTTTGCTGTTACGGTTACAAATCATTCAAAGCAGATGGTTAACAATACGGTGTTATCAATTTATCTTAATGATGAAAGAGCTGCACAGCAAAGTGTTTCTATGAATCCGGGTGAAACTAAGCAAATTGAGATAGATGCCGTCGCTAAGAAAACAGGATACATCGATGTGATAGTAGAACTTGAAGACGATGATATTGAGTATGACAATAAGCGATATCTTAGCCTTTACATACCTGAAAAAATTCCTGTTCTTCTATCATCGGACGCTCAAGAAGATATGAATTTTATTCGGCTTGCTTTATCAACAGGAAACACTTCTGATAATTATAAATTGGAATTCAAACTATCAAATCAATTCCTTTCAACAAGATTAGATGATTATGATGTGCTGTTTATTGTCGGAGAAGAAATTACTTCGGGCTTTGAAAGAATTAAAAGCTTTGTTGAACAGGGTGGAGGTTTAATTATTTTCCCCTCTTCAAAGGTTAATGTTGATAAGTTTAATAATCTGATAAGTAAGATTGGATTACCACAATCAGAAAGCATAATTGGTCAACCAGGTAAAACTGATAAACCAACCTTATTTGAAAAAACAGATTTAAATCATCCATTATTCCTTAATGTTTTTCAGACTGAAGGAAAGAAAAAAATAGAATCTCCCGATATTTACTCCTACTACAAAATTTTTCCCAAAGCTTTAGGGAAAAATATTATTTCTTTGCCAGATGGTTCAGCTTTCATAAGTGAATATCGTTTGGGTAAAGGGAAAATTTTATTGTATAATTCATCGCCGGTATTGTCCTGGAATTCATTTCCATTAAAGGGATTGTTCCCAGCATTGATGAACAAATCAGTTCTTTATCTTGCTACAAAAGAACAGGATGGTAGGGAATATTTTGCGGGAAACCCGGTTAACATCAATATTAGAAATGCGAGACTACCCCAATTAAAAATTATTCATCCGAATGGAAGTGAAGATTTTATAAATCTTACAGGTGAAGAGCGAGGTGATTTTATAAGTTATAATAATGCAAAGCTTGCAGGAAATTATGAAGTATTTTCAGGCGACCAGATGCTTGAAGATATTTCCGTTAACACTGATCCTGCCGAATCAGTTACAGAATATCTTTCTGAAAGAGATATAAAATCATACATAGAAAAAATTAATTTTAACGGAACAGTCTTAATGATTGATAAAAATGATGACCCCGTTAATGTAATTTTACAAGCCAGGTTCGGTTCTGAGTTGTGGAAATACTTTTTGCTAATAACAATATTACTTGCACTTGTTGAAATGACGGTCGCAAGAAATGCGAAAAAGGAAATTGAAGGATTGCAAAATTGACTTGTCATTCCCGTGAAAACGGGAATCCAAAACGTTTCAACAGAAATTGATTCCCACCTTCGTGGGAATGACAGGTAGTAGAAAAAACATTTATGATAGAAATAACTAAAAAAATAATTGAACGAGCAATGCTGGTTGCTCTTGATACAAAAGAGTTCAGCAAAGAAGTTGTTGAAGAACATCTTGCCGAACTTGGGGAGCTTACTAATACAGCAGGTGCTGAAACAGTTTTCAAAATCATTCAAAGCAAAGCAAGAATGGATTCTGCTTACTACATCGGAAAAGGCAAAGCGGAAGAACTTGCGCAGCTTGTTGAGCTGAACGATATTAACATAATTATTTTTGATGATGACCTGACACCGGTGCAAATAAGAAATCTTTCTGACCTATTCAAAAGAAAAATAATTGATCGAAGTGGATTGATACTTGATATTTTTGCATCACGCGCAAAAAGCAAAGAAGCAAAAACTCAGGTTGAACTTGCACAACTGCAATATTTACTGCCGCGATTAACTCGAGCTTGGACACACTTATCAAAACAATATGGCGGCATTGGAACTAAAGGTCCCGGAGAAACACAAATTGAAACTGACAGGAGAGTCATTCGTACTCGCATCAGTCATTTAAAAGAAAAACTTAAACAAATTGAATCTCATAGAACAACACAAAGTGCCGGAAGGAAAAATGCAACACGCATAGCAATAGCTGGATACACAAACGCAGGAAAATCTACTCTGTTTAATTTGTTAACCAGTGCCGATGTTTTTGCTGAAGATAAATTGTTTGCAACATTAGATTCTACGACACGGACACTTGATGTTCACGATACTGAGAAAATACTGATAAGCGATACAGTTGGATTCATCCGCAAGCTTCCGCCGCAGCTCGTCGCATCTTTCAAAAGCACATTAAGTGAAGTAAGAGAAGCTGATATAATCTTTCACGTGATTGATGTATCGCATCCATTTTATGAAGATCATCTTAAGGTTGTTGAAGACACTCTGAAGGAATTTGGAAGTAACGATAAGATAGTTGTTAGGATTTTTAACAAGGTTGATCTTATAAAAGATAAAGCAAAAATTGATTTTGTTAGAAATACACATAAAGATAGCGTAATGGTTTCAGCCAAACGCGGAATTAACATTTCTGCTCTAAAATCTATGCTCAATGAAATTATTGAAGATCAGTTTGTAGAAGGGAAGATAACTTTGCAATTAACTGAATCAAAAAAAGTATCGCAGATACATTCGCTGGCAGAAGTTCTAAAAATTGAATATGATGAAGACGGAATAAAAATTCATTATAAAACAAGTAAACAAAATGCAGATAAAATTAAGAAGATAATTTATGGTTAATAAAATTTTATCGGAGGGAAGAATGCACAAATCATTTTTATTAACATTTGAACATGGTCCAAACTATCAGCCTGATAAGAGTTTTCACGATCAGCCTTATTGGGAAAACCACTCAAGATTTTCTGATAAACTTTTTTTACAAGGTAAGATTACAATGTGCGGACCACTTGCAGATGCTTCCAAAGTCTTTGTTGTAGCTTTGGGAAAAAACGAAAGTTCATTAAGAAATTTATTTAAAGATGATCCTTTTATTAAATATGGTATACTCACTCTTACTCATGTTGATGAATGGGAATTGCACTTAAATCCCGAACATGTTGAAGAAGAATGAAAACTTAGCAGCTTAAATTATCCTTGAACCTGAACTTGAACTTGAACTTGAACTTATACTTGTACTCTTCTTTTTCCAATCTTATAACTAAATTTGATCATTAAATATTTCGTCATTCGGAGGACTTATGTCAAAAATTTTAGATGGTTCAAATCTTACAATTGAAAAGATAGTTCGTATAGCACGCCACAAAGAAAAAGTAGAAATTAGTAACGAAGCGCTTCAGCGTATAAAAACCTGCCGGGCAATGCTTGAAGAAAAAATTAAAGCAAAGGAAATAATGTATGGAGTTAATACAGGCATCGGCGAATTTTCTGAAGTTGTTTTAAATGATGATCAAGTAAAAGATTTTCAAAAATATCTAATCTATAATCATTCAGCAGGAATAGGTGATCCAATGCCTATTGAACATGTTCGTGGCGCAATTGCAGGACGAATCAATGTTCACGCTCACGGTAATTCCGGTTGCAGACCAGAAATAACTTTAACTCTTGTTGAAATGTTAAACAAGGATTGTATTCCTGTCGTGTGTGAAAAAGGGTCAGTTGGTGCTTGCGGTGATTTAGCTCCAATGTCACAAATTGCTTTGTTGTTGATGGGTGAAGGAGAAGCATTTTTTAAGGGAGAAAGACTTCCCGGAGATGTTGCATTTGAAAAAGCAGGAATAAAAGTACCCGGTCTTCAAGCCAGAGACGGGCTAGCAACAATTAACGGATCAAATTTTATTACTGCAATAAGTGCACTTCAGTTGTATGATATTAATCGTTGGCTAAAGCAAGCTGAAATTGCCGCTGCTATGTCGCTTGAGGCGCTTCAGGCCAATATGAAACCTTATGATGTTCGCCTCCATCAATTGCGTGGTTTTTCCGGTGCCGTTCGTAGTTCACAATCAATAAAAAAATGTGTTGATGGAAGCGATTTGCTCACTGGAAAAATAAAACAGAAAGTACAGGATGCATATTCAATGCGCTCAACTCCGCAAGTAATTGGTGCGGCGCACGATGCCGTTGCTTATGCAAAATCGCAAATTGAAATTGAATTAAACGGGGTTGGGGATAATCCGATTTTTATACCCGAAGATAAAATAACTTTAACGGGTGCAAACTTTCAGGGAACTCCTGTTTCGCTTCCGATGGATATGATTAGTGCCGCTGTTACTATGGTTAGTGTGCTTTCAGAAAGAAGAATGAACAGATTGAATAATCCAGCATTAAGTGTGGGACTCCCGGCATTTTTAACTAAGGGAGCAGGAATGTTTTCCGGTCTGATGTTAAGTCAATATACTGCAGATACTTTAATTGTTGAACAGAGAATTTTATCAACCCCCGCTTCTATACAGTCAATTCCTGCTGCCGCAGATCAGGAAGATTTTGTTTCAATGGGAATGAATACTGTTCTTAAGAATCAACAAATTTTAGATAACGCATATGGAATATTGGGGATTGAATTTATGGCTGCAGCACAGGCACTCGATTTTCGTGAACATACAACTGGAAAGGGAGTAGCGAAAGCAAAAGCAGTAATTCGTAAACACGTTACTTTTCTTGATATTGATCGTCCACTTTATCCTGACCATAACAAGATGAGTGCATTAGTGAAATCCTGTGAGATTCTGGAAGAAGTGGAGAAAGAAATTGGAAGTTTGGAATAAAGGAAATAGAAAATGGAAATAAATTACATATTCAGCGCAGGTGCAATTGTTAAAGATATTAAGAGATTTATATAATGAAAATTGCAATCACAGCAGATATTCATTTAAAAACAAAAGCCGAAACACCAGAACGTTATAATGCACTTGAATATATTTTCAAAGAGATAAAACAAAGAGAAATCGATGAGCTATTAATCGCGGGGGATACATTTAATAAAGAGTTCTCTAATTATCATGATTTTAATTCACTTTGTGAGAAATATAAAGGCATCCGTGTAACAGTAATCCCTGGTAACCACGATCCTGAAATTGAAAAAAGATTTTTTACTGCAGGTAATCTTGAGATAATTGATAAACCTCTTATTAAAGAAATAGGTGGATTAAATATTTTATTTATACCATATGTTGTAGCAAAAACACTGGATGAAGTTTTGACAGAGTATATCCATAGTAATGAGATACCTGATAGATGGCTCCTAATAGGGCATGGTGATTATATTACTGCAAATCGACAGATGAATCCTTATGAACCTGGTTTCTACATGCCAGTTTCAAGTAAAACAATAAATAAATATAATCCTCTCAGAGTCATACTTGGGCATATCCATAAGCAATCTGAACATGGGAAAGTTATTTATCCTGGCTCACCCTGTGGACTAGATATAACCGAAACAGGGAAAAGAAAATTTATTATTTATGATACAATTATTAATAGTATTGAAACACCACTGATTCAAACCGATGTAATATATTTTATCGAGTCTGTGCTTAACCTTCCTATTGAAGATGAAACTGAGGTATTAAAAAACAAAATAGAACAGATGATTACAAGATGGCAACTAACCCCAGAAGAATTCGACCGAGTAAAACTTAGATTAAGATTTATGGGATTCACAAGAAATTTAGATGCCCTCAAAAATTTTATTATTGCTCACCTTAAAGAACGTTGTATTCATTTATATGACCCAGATGCACTTGACCTGTCTTCGATTCAAATATTGAAAGATATAGATGAAGAAAGAATTTCTATCTTGAATAAGGTTAAAGCGAAGATTGAGAGTTTGCAAAGCTATGGAGTTTTAAAAGATAAAATCTTAGAGGGAACGATGGAAATAATTTTTGGAGAATAAAATGGGTATTAAAATCGAAAAAATATCCGTTAAAAACTGTGGGCCAATCCGGGAGTTTAATCAGGATATGAGTTTGTTAAATCTTATTTATAGTAAAAATGAAAGGGGAAAGTCATTTCTTGTAGAATTTATAATTCGCTGTTTATTTAAAGGTAAAAACAACTGGGGCTATCTAAGAGAACTTGGAAACGGTAAAGTTACTGTAAGTGGTTTAAACAACAGACCAGTAGATTTTGTAACGGGCAAAGGCAAGAAATTAGAAGATTATTTAGAAAAAGACCCGCGTGGTTTACCAACGACTCTTGTAAAGTTGCTGGTAGTTAAAGAGGGCGAAACAGAGATAGTGAAAGAAGAAGCGGGTATTAATAAAGATATTATAAAAGATATTTTATCCCCTCGAAGAATCTTTGATTCAATAGCAAAAAAAATTTCTTCAACGGTCAAAGGAGCAGCCATCACAGATTCTGAGTTAGACATAAAAAATCAAGGTGAAGGTAAAGAATATCATGCTAAAAATGGTGAACATAATCGTATTAATGAAGTAATAAAGCAGTTTACGAGCGAATACGAACAGGGCGAATTAAAGGATTTAAAACTGAAAGAAGAAATTTGGAAACAAAAAAGTGAGTTATTGCTTAAAGCAAAGAGACATAAAGCATTTGTATTGTCTCTTGAGATCGACGAACTGGAAAACAATGTAAAGAAAATTCCAGAGGATGTAATCAATGAAATAAAAGACTTGGTTACATTCTATAATGAAGAAAGAATGAAATATGATATTCTCAAGAATGAATTAGAAGAAATTAAAAGAAAAACAATAAAATTACCCGAATTAGAAAATAATCGGGAAAAACTTTTAAAGGCAAAAAGATATCAAGCATATAATCTCTCAACGGAATTGAAAAATAAAAAAGAGGAATTAGAGGCAATTCCAGAAGAGGAGCTTAGTAGAATTGAGCAGTGTATTTCAGGTTATTACAATAATAGGGAAGAACAAAAGAGTAAATCTGAATTTGTAAGGAAATTGAAGGATAAATCAAAAGATTATAATTGGCTTAAATCTGCTAAAGAAAATTATAACAAGTTTCTAACCACACCGAAGGCCGTGGAAAAGATAACATCTTCGCTATTATTCATTGCAATTATAATTGTAATATTTGCGTTGATATCTATCTTATTTGATCAAAAAATAATTGGGATAACCTTGATATTGTTGGCAGTACTTTCAGCTGCATTCTATTTAATAAAATACAAAAAATCAATGACTGTTTATAAACAGTCTCAGGAATTCGAAAGCATAAGCAATGAATTCAAGAAACGATTTAACATTGAACTTAAGGATTTAACACAATTGGAATCTCTCTTGAGCGAACAAGAAAAAAACTTTAATCAACAGGAAGTACATCAAAATGATTTGAATCGCTTAGATATTCAGGTTGAAAGTAGCAGACGTTCAATTGAAGAAGGTTTTAAAAGGCTTAAAATTGATTATTCAATAGAATCAAGTTGGATCGAAATCATCTCTGAACATAAGAAAAAGAGAAAAATAATATTGGATGAGTGCCAGCTAATTAGAGAAAAATTAGCAAAACTCGAAGTAGAAGAATCAGAATATGAATTAAAAGATTCGGATGTAAAGTTCAATAAAAGCGAACTTGAAAAAATAGAAACTGAATTAGCCAGATTGAGAGGATTACGAACCCAAGAAGTTGAAAAGAATAATGAGTTACAGGATTTGGAAGATCGTTTGAAAAAATTAAAGCCTAAAATTGAGACTGAATTTAAGAAGATTGCAGAAGAAGAATTATCAGACTCTGACTGGAATGGTCGAGTTTATAAATTTGAAAAATTAAGGATTGATATTCTAAATCAGATTAAGGATAAACGAGGTGAATTGAGGGGTTTAGGTATATCTGAAACCGATTACGTAAAGGAGAATCCGGGGATAGAATTTAAACAATCAGAACTTGATCAAGTTGAAATTGAATTGAAAATACTTGAAGAGAAAGTTAAAGAAGAAGGGACTAGACTTTCAAATCTTAAAGCAAATATCTGTTCGATTACAGACTCGGATATTACTACAAATTGGAATGATTTAATTGACAGATTATATATGAAAAAAGAAGAGGTTCAAAAAGAAATTGCAGAAATTGAGGCAAAAATAATTTCAGGAAAATTAGTTTATGAAACAATTGAAGAATTCCAACAAGAAGAAGATGTAAAACTAACAGATGGATTGAATTCTGAAGAGGTTAGTATGCTTCTCTTTACTCTAACCGGTAAATACAAAAAATTATCTTTTGAAGAGGCTGGTATTTCTGTTTCAGATGATTATGACAATTTCTTACTTAAGGACTTGAGCACAGGAGCGAAAGAGCAAATAATGCTTGCTTTAAGAATCGGATTTCTGCAGAGGTTGTTGAAACAAGACAGTGCCTTTCTAATACTTGACGATGCATTTCAACATTCTGATTATATAAAAAGACGCGTACTAGTTAATACACTTTTTGATCTTGCTAATAATGGCTGGCAAATCATGTATTTTACTATGGATGACCATATCCGTGATTTAATCAAAGAAATTGGAAACAATATGACTGGTGACTTTAAGGAGTTTTCCTTTGATTAATAGCTATTCACTTTAACAATTAAATTATTAACCCTCAACATTGCTTGCAACACTTCGAACAGTTTCAAACATCTGGAGACAGGAAAAGCAAAACAGGAATGCAATGGAAATAGCAAAACAAAGTGGAGATATGCTCGATAAGTTCACAGCGTTCGTTGAGGATCTGCTAACAGTGGGTAAAGGTTTAATTTCAGTTAAAGATAATTACGACAAAGCAATGAACAAGCTTTCTGAAGGAAGGGGAAATTTGATTAACCGTTCTGAGAAAATTAAAAAGCTTGGAGCAAAAGCCAGTAAATCATTGCCGCCAGGTATTCTTAATCGTGCTAATGTTGATGATGAAAATAATTTATTGGATAATGAATGATTGTTCGTCAGCTTAAGCCGGAAAGAAATAAGTATAATATTTTGTGGAGCTGATCGGGATCGAACCGACGACCTGTTCGTTGCGAACGAACCGCTCTCCCAACTGAGCTACAGCCCCTAGTTTTTATATTGAGTCTCCCATTTTTTCAATCTCATCAAACTCAACTTTTGTTACTGGCATAACGGACAAACGATTTCCACGTGCTATCAATCTCATATTCTTCAGTTTTGAATTTAATTTAATAGCATCAAGTGTTACAGGAGTTTTAAATTCTCTAACAAATTTTACATCAACCATTATCCAGGTTGGATTTTTGGGGTCAGCTTTTGGATCATAATGATCATTATCAGGATCAAATTGTGTGTGATCGGGATATCCTTTTTTAACAACTTCACAGATTCCCATTATTGCAAGTAAATCAGAGTTGCTATGATAAAATAAAACTTTGTCATCTTTTTTCATTTCATCACGTAGAAAATTTCTTGCTTGGTAATTTCTAACTCCATCCCAGAAAGTTGTCTGACCTTTGCTTTTTTGTAAATCCTTAAAAGAAAATACTTCTGGTTCTGATTTTATAAGCCAGTATTTTTTGGACATCTGGACTCCGTTAAATAAAAATGATTGTCACAGGTTAATTATTTCAGAATATTTTTCGTTATTTCATCCCTCAAAAATAAGTGAATAAAAAACAAAAGATTTAAGAATCGTTTTCATAATATTAGAATCTTACCACATATAAATTAAAAATAAAATTAATTGAAAGGTAAATATGATGGAAACAACAGAAAAGAAAGGCATTCCTCTTCTTGGTGAAGTGATGCCAAATCTTGAAGTTCAAACAACACACGGTGTTAAAAAAATTCCAGGCGATTATAAAGGTAAGTGGATAGTTTTATTCAGTCATCCAGCCGACTTTACACCTGTATGCACAACCGAGTTTGTAGCATTTGCAAAGAGAAATGACCAGTTCAAAAAATTAAATGCTGAACTAATTGGCTTGTCAATTGATCAGGTGTTTTCTCACATTAAATGGGTTGAATGGATAAAAGATAATCTAAAAGTTGATATACCATTCCCGATTATTGCAGATGATATGGGAAGTGTTGCAATGCAGTTTGGTATGGTTCATCCCGGCAAAGCAACAAACACAGTTCGTGCAGTATTTATAATTGATACTGAAGGAAAAGTAAGATTGATGATTTACTATCCTCAGGAAATTGGAAGACAAATTGATGAAGTACTTCGTGCACTAAAGGCTCTTCAAATTTCTGATGATAAAAAAGTTGCGATGCCCGAGAACTGGCCGAACAATGAATTAATTGGTGCTAAAGTTATTATTCCTCCGCCAAAAGATATGGCATTAATTGAGGAAAGAAAAAAAGAAGAAGGATTTGATTGGTGGTTTAAGTATAAAGATTTAAAGTGATTTAGTTCTTATAATAGAGAGGGCATAAAGCCCTCTCTTACTTTTAAATACTAGTCCAGCCAAACTCCAAATAAAGTTAAATACATATAACGATAAATATCTGTGTTATCAATTTTTCCTTTCATTTGTTCTGCGTTTAAACCGTGAGCGCGTGCAACTACTGAACCCGTTACATCACCGAAGCAAGACCAAACAATCCCAAATGGAAAACTTTTTCCGTACTTATCCGGGGCAGTCATAAAGGGCAGAGTGTTCGATCCATCTCTTCCATCCATCGGTGCACCGTTTGCATCGGTTGCGGGAAGAGGTTCATTTAGATCAAGTTTTGCGACTTCATAACCACTTACTTCAAGTCCACCTGCCTCACTATCTGCGGCTGTTACAAGTAATGTATTTGGGTTGTTTTTCATAAACTCTAATACTTCGCCAATTGCATTATCAGCATTCAAGAGTGCTTCAAGCTTACCGTTTGCATTATTCCTGTTACCAAAATTATCGGTACCTTCTTCTTCAACGACAAGAAAAAAT
>JALHTS010000212.1 GCA_022865965.1 Ignavibacteriaceae bacterium | reverse complement strand
CTTCTTTTTATACTTGGCAAATTTGCCTGGAAGCCTATTCTAACTGCACTTAAGCAGAGAGAAGATGCTATAAAAGATTCTCTTGAGCAAGCGGAAAAAGCTAAAGATGAGGCGAAAAAAATTCTTGAAGAAAATCAGGCTAGCTTAGGTAAAGCTGAGGCAGAATCTAAAAAGATAATTGAACAAAGCCGTCAGTTTGCTGAGAATTTGAAAGTTCAAATGCTGAAGGATAGTAAAGTTCAGGCTCAGAAAATAATTGAGGAAGCTTCCGCTGAAATTGATCGCAAAAAAGATGCAGCATTTAATGAATTGAAAAATCAGGTTGCTGAAATTTCTGTTCAGGCTGCTGAAAAAATTCTTAAGCAGAATTTAAATACAGATTCTAACAAGAAGATAGTTGATAGCTACATCAAAGAGATATCTAAAAATTAATAATTATGGCTGAATCAAAAATATCATCAAGATATGCATCATCTTTTCTGCAGATTGCCATTGAAAAGAATGTTCTTGAAAAAACAGCTTCTGATATGGAATTGATTCTTAAAGCTTTCGAAAGCAGCAGAGAACTTCGGCGAGCAATTGAAAGCCCGATTCTCAGGTCCGAAATTAAAGAATCTGTTTTGGCGGAAATATTCTCCAACAAAATTGATTCCGAAACAATGAACTTTATAAAGTTTGTTGTTTACAAAAGAAGAGAATCACTTCTGTCTTCAATTGCAAATAGATTTTTAGAACTCAGGGATGAACATCATGGAATAGTCAGGGCATCGGTATTATCTGCATTTGAATTATCGGATGAACAAAAAGTCCAACTCAAGAAAAGATTTGAATCTTCACTTAGCAAAAAGATTTATCTCAGCTATCAGATAGATAATAATTTGTTGGGCGGATTTATTGCTAAAGTTGGTGATACAATCTTTGATGCTTCTGTAAAGCATCAGCTTAATCTGTTAAAAAAACATTTTGTAAAAGTCGGAATAACACTTAATTAGTTAAGAAGTATAAAGGAAATAGTATGTCTGAAGTCAGACCGGATGAAATATCAGCGGTATTAAGAAAACAACTTTCTGGTTATGAAAGCGAAGTAGATATTTATGATGTTGGAACTGTTCTGCAGGTTGGCGATGGTATAGCAAGAGTTTATGGTTTATCTAAAGTTATGGCAAGTGAGCTTGTTGAGTTTCCTAATGATGTTTTCGGAATGGTTCTTAACCTTGAAGAAGATAGTGTTGGTTGTGTTCTTTTTGGAAGTTCAACTCTTGTAAAAGAAGGCGATACTGTAAAAAGAACAAAACGAGTTGCTTCAATGCCTGTTGGTGATGCAATGCTTGGCAGAGTGATAACTCCGCTTGGTTTGCCGATTGATGGCAAAGGACCAATTAGTACAGACAAGTTTCTTCCAATAGAGCGAAAAGCTCTTGGTGTTATTCAGCGGCAACCGGTTAAAGAACCATTGCAGACAGGCATTGCTGCAGTTGATGCTATGATTCCAATCGGACGCGGACAGAGGGAATTAATAATTGGTGACAGACAAACAGGAAAAACTGCTGTTGCTATTGATACTATTATTAATCAAAAACACACTCACACTGAAGAAGCAAAATCACTTGGAATAAAACCTGTTTATTGTATCTATGTTGCAGGTGGTCAAAAAGAATCAACAGTTGCGCAAGTAGTAGCTAAACTGCATGAACATGGCGCAATGGATTATACAACTGTTATTTGCGCCGGCGCTTCAGAACCGGCTCCGCTTCAGTTTATTGCTCCATACTCCGGTGCTACTCTCGGTGAGTATTTTCGTGATAATGGTAAACATGCTTTGGTTATTTATGATGATTTATCTAAGCAAGCTCAGGCATATAGAGAACTTTCTTTACTTCTAAGAAGACCTCCGGGAAGAGAAGCTTATCCGGGAGATGTTTTCTATTTGCATTCAAGATTACTTGAGAGAGCTTCAAAATTATCGGATGATTTGGGTGGTGGAAGTCTTACAGCTCTTCCTATTATCGAAACCCAGCAAGGTGACGTTTCTGCTTACATTCCAACAAACGTTATCTCTATTACAGACGGACAGATTTATCTTGAGTCTAACTTATTCAACGCCGGTGTTCGACCAGCTATTAACGTTGGTATATCAGTATCACGTGTTGGTGGTAATGCACAGATAAAAGCTATGAAAAAAGTTGCCGGAACCTTAAAGCTTGATCTTGCACAGTATAGAGAACTTGAAGCTTTTGCTAAGTTCGGCTCTGATCTTGATAAATCAACTCAAAGAACTCTTGCTAAAGGAGCTAGACTCGTTCAGTTACTAAAACAAGGGCAGTACAGTCCAATTCCAATAGAAAAACAAGTTGTTAGTATTTACTTAGGTACTAAAAGTTATATGGATGAAATTCCTGTTGCTGATGTGAAAAGATTTGAAAAAGAGGCATTGGAATTTGTGGAAGTGAAATACAAACAAATTTATGAGAACATTAAAAAGGAAAAAGATATTAGTAAGGAGACAGAAGAACTTCTTAATAAAGCAGCAAAAGAATTTGTTTCATCATTTAAGAAAAGTTCTTAGTTAGTTTTAATCAGATGGCAACATTACGTGACATAAAAAATCGTATTAAAGGTGTAAAGAATACACAGCAGATAACTAAAGCAATGAAAATGGTTGCGGCTTCAAAACTTAGAAGAGCGCAGGAAGCTATTATTAATGCCAGACCTTACGCGAAAAGAATTGCTGAAATGTTTTCTAATCTTGTTACAGATGAGGATATGTTGACTAATCCGGTTATTGCACCAAGAGAAACAATAAGCAATGTTGCGATTCTTGTTATAACCGCTGATAGAGGGCTCTGCGGAGCTTTTAATACGAATATTATTCGTGAAGCTAACAGATATATAAATGAAGAAATAAAAGAAACCGAAATTAATTATCAGCTTTATTGTATTGGAAAGAAGGGGTCTGATTTCTTTAGCAAAAGAAACTTTAATGTAGCTAAAATCTTTCCTGATGTTTTTACGTCTCTTAATTATACTTCTGCTCAAAAGGTCTCGGACGAATTAACGGCAGGATATCTGAAAGGTGAGTTTGATAAAGTTATTCTGATCTTTAATGAATTTAAATCTCTAATTCAGCAAAAAATTGTTGTCGAACAGTTTCTTCCTATTCCTATACAAAAGGTTTCTGAGGAAAAAACAGTTGCCGAATCAATTTATATTTATGAACCAGACCAGAAATCGATTTTTAATTATCTGATCCCAAAACATTTAAGAAGTCAGATATGGAAAGTATTGCTTGAATCTAATGCTGCTGAATTTGGATCCAGAATGACAGCTATGGATAATGCAACAACAAATGCAAAAGAATTGATACGAACACTAAACCTTACTTATAATAAAGCAAGACAAGCAGCAATCACAAAAGAAATTCTTGAGATAGTTTCCGGTGCTAATGCATTGAAACAAAGTGCTTGATAGGGTTGAGTTAAATAAGATATAATTGAAATGTTTGAAGATCTTTCTCTAAAGCTTGAAACTGCCCTTAAAAAAGTAAGAGGTCAGGGTAAACTAACAGAAAAGAATATCTCCGATACTCTCAGGGAAATTCGCCGTGTTCTTTTAGATGCTGATGTAAATTACAAAGTTGCTAAAGAGTTTATTGAAAGTGTTACACAAAAAGCTTTAGGACAGGAAGTAATAGCTTCAATAACACCGGGACAGTTAATTACAAAAATTATATTTGATGAATTAACTCTTTTACTCGGCGGCAATCAGCAGGAAATTAAACTTAATGCTTCCGGTATAACCGTTATTTTGGTTGTTGGATTACAGGGTTCCGGTAAAACAACTTTTTGTGCGAAGCTGGCAAGGAAGTTAAAATCAAACAAAAGAAAAGTTCTTTTAGCGGCGGCAGATATTTATCGTCCCGCAGCTATTGAACAATTAAAGCAGCTTGGTAAGTCAATTGATGTTGAAGTATTTTCTTTGGAAGAAAGAGATGTTCTTAAAGTAGCAACGCAAGCGCTTGCTTATTCAAGAGAACATAAATACGATACTTTAATTATTGATACTGCCGGTCGTCTTCACGTTGATGAAGAAATGATGAATGAAGTTGCACAAATAAAGCAGCTTGTAATACCTGATGAAAGTTTATTTGTAGTTGACTCGATGACAGGGCAG
>JALHTS010000211.1 GCA_022865965.1 Ignavibacteriaceae bacterium | reverse complement strand
GGAAGAAGATTTCTGAAATTTTCAAACAATATTTGTCGGCTGAAACTAAGGGTTTGTCCGATTCCTCCCGCTTTTAGCGGGAGGATCGAGATCTCATCCCGATGAAAATCGGGATGGACTAAACCGTCGTACTGGGTTAACTGTCGTTTGAGTCCGTTAGAATCTTACAGATTCTAACGACTACCGAAAGTTCTTCCTAAGAATGAATTAATTGATTACTTATTTAAATGAACAAATTATGGATTGAAGATTAACGATTGTTGATTTTTGATTTATTCGGGGTTATAGAACGCAGATTTTACTGATTAAGCGGGTTTACACAGATTTTTTATTGGGATCGATTATTAACACATCAGTTTATTATGTGATACTCGGCTTCACTATTTTGCTTTTTGTTTGATATGCATTGAGCAATATTCTTTTTCGGGCAAAGCAGTTCTTTTGCATTTTTTACCGGATGAAGTTTTAGCTGCACATTTTTTTGACTTGGTGGGTTTTTGAACTCCGAAATGTTTATTGGTGGGATAACTATCCGTATTCTTCAGTAATAGTTGTCTCTCTGATTTAAGTCTGAACAGTTTTAATTTTTCTTCGGAAACTTGCTTAGCTAAATTATTGTATTCTTCCTTCAATGTTTCCAATTTATCCGGACGGGATGAAGCTTCCAGAATTTCTTTATTAATCTCTGAAATTGTTTTATCTAAAAATAAAATTACGTCTTGTTTTTCAAGGAAGCTCTTTTTTAATTCATAATAATTTTCACTCAACTTGCCTACATCTTTTTCAACTTGAGCTTTTTCTTCATTAAGTTTTTCTAATTCACCCGATCGAGCTTTTATTTGAACCATTAAAGACGCAACCTCTGAACGCATTCCTCTAAGAATTTCTTTAAGAGTAGCAAGTTCTTTTTTGCGTTCTTCAGAAATACTTTCATACGCGTCCGGAGTGATTTTTTCTTCAGACAAATCTTTTGGTTTATCGGAATTAAAAATTTTCATTTAACTATAGTATTTCTTGCTTGTTGAGAATTAATAATCTGATTTATGATTGTTGAAATCAGATTTTACATCCTTTGTTATTACATAATTTTTAGAAGAATTGATCAAAATTTAACTATTAAATTGTTTATTATTAATCAATATTTTGCATCAGTCAAAATATAATATAAAATTTGTATTGATTGCTAAATACCATTTTTTTTCTTTATATTTTTCTTTGTTAATTTAATATTAAATTGTATAAAACTTACAAAAGTTCATTCACTCATCGGATGGGTGAATTTTTTTTAATAAGAAAGGCCAGTAAGAGTTTTTAACGTATTAATTACACATTTGTCAAATTTTTACATATCCGAATATTTCGCTTTTCTTATCTGTTTCCAAATAGTGAGAATTTTTTAAAATATTGCTATATTTAATAATAATTAGGCTATTTTTCACTAGTTTTAATGGGAATGATATTTGCACAATAAATTTAATAAACTTAAAAAGGTAAAAAATGCACCCTGATGATTTTACATATGAAGTAATTGATGGTGTTGTAATTGAAAAAATACATTTTAGTAGAGCTACTTTTAGAGAAGCCACCATATTTAAGAGTCGACTTGATAGATACGTATCATTAAAACATTATAAAATTATAATTGATCTAAGTGAGTGCAGTTTTATTGATTCTACTTTTCTTGGAGTTATGGTTGTTGTTTTAAAGAAAGTAGCTGAAAAAAGCGGTGAAGTTAAATTTATTATAACTGATCAGTCACTTTTAATTACTTTAAGTACTACTAAACTTCACAGGTTATTTAATATTTATTCAACTAAAGAAGAAGCCTTAAAGAGTTTTGAAAATTCTTTTTAAAGTCTCAAATCAAATCACACAAAAATTATTTTAAGACATTCCACAGAATAATTCCTGCAATTTTCATTCTTTTCCCAATTGGCATTCACATTGAAGTAAGTTAACCGGTGAAATTATGAGCCTTTTGATGATAATAATAGTCTTGGTCGTTGTTATCTTAATAATTGCTTTTATAATTGCGGTTAATAAGGAAGAACGTAATAAGATAGATAAACTTTTTTAATCCCCTGAACCAATATTTCTTTTTCTGTACAACAGATAATTAATCTTCAAACACATTTTACTTGTCCCTGTTTACAAACAGATTGCTCCTAATGGAGCCAAAAGTAATATAAAATTAAATTAAGTTCCGAAGGAACGCACTGTTTGTGGTTAGAGTTGGTTATAAAAGACAGAGCTCTATAAGAGCGACCTGTTATTTTTTTACAGAATTACGTTTGTGGAAGAATGGTAAACTTAAAAATATTTATAAAAAATAAGGTTTCAATTAGAGGTGTTGATCGAAGTTGCTAAGGTCAGCACAATCCGGTCTGTTTCTTTATTCAAAAGAAAATCAATCAACCAAAGATAGTTTAGATGAATTGTACTATACATTTGGAGCTATCTAATTTTCTATTCATCCCTGTTTACAAATAGATTGCTCCTAATGGAGTAAAAAATAATATAACATTAAATTAAGTTCCGAAGGAACGCACTGTTTGTAGTTAGAGTTGGTTATAAAAGACAGAGCTCTATAAGAGCGACCTGTTATTTTTATACAGAATTCTGGTTCACAACCAACCGAGTTTATAATTCTATTTCTATGGAACTAACCACCGTTCAAAAAAAAAGCCCCGAGTTTTCATCAGGGCTTAAATGAAACTATACCTCACAACTTTACTTCAAAAGAACCATTTTGTTTGTTAAAACATTTCCGTTTGAAGTAAGCTGATATACATAATTACCTGAAGCAAGATTAGCTGCATTGAAATTAACAGTGTGAGAACCGCTTGTCATTTCTTTATCAACTAAAACTGCAATTTCTCTGCCGAGCATATCATAAACTTTCAGAGAAACGAATCCGCTGTTTGGAAGTTCGAATGAAATCTTTGTTGATGGGTTAAACGGATTTGGATAATTCTGTGATAGTTTATAACCGTTTACAACAACTTGTCCTTCATTATCAACACTTGTCCAGTTTGGATTCTCGAATTTCTGCATAGGTACATAGGCATCTCCTCCAAAGCAGGTAACATAAGCATAGTGGTAATCCGGACTGAAAGCTATTCCACGATTTCTTTCATCAGCACTTTCTGGTACAGTAAATTGCCAGATCAAACTATCAACAATTTCTCCGGTTGACATATCAAATGCATAATGAGCAGCGGTAGTGTAAAAGGTTTCTACACCTGGATAAGCATTGGCAGGTCCGCTATATGAACCTGAAGACATCCATAGATATTTTTTGTCGGGTGACCATACGACAGATTCGCAAGCAAAACCCTGAGCCATTGAATCTGTTAATGCCCACTCATCGAATTCACTTGGTCTTGAATAAATAAAGACCTGATTATTTGTATATCCAGTCCAATATACTGTATTGCCATCGTCAGAAACTTCAAGGGTACGGGAATACCCAGGCGCTTCTGCAATTACTACACTAAGCAAGTCAAATGTTGGAGAAAACATCGTTATAGGGCTAGGCGGGAGAACGTGAGCTGTAAATATATTATTATTGCCATCAACTGCACAGGCGGTAACACCATTATCCACATATGGAGTAAATTTGCCCATACCTTCACCGTCCGTATAATTAATTATGTAGTATGTATCATAAAAGCCAGCAACAATATTACCATCTACATCCGTTTTTAGACCTCTTGCGGAATTCCAAAAGTACTCGGTTTCACCACCAAGGGTTACATTCGTAACGGGCGAAAAAGGAGCAGGTGTGCCGTCAGGATAAAATACATATAACGCCCGCGAATTTCTAGTACCACCACTGCCTGTATCAATAGGTTCTGTAGCGTAATAAGGCGAAAGCCATACTTTACCATCAGGATCTACTGCAATACCGTGTCCGCTTGTTTTCATAAAATCATCATTAGGAAAATTCCCCAACGGTGTCCAGTATTGCGAAAATGCAGTACTTACTGCAAAAAGAACGAACAAAGAAACAAGTGC
>JALHTS010000210.1 GCA_022865965.1 Ignavibacteriaceae bacterium | reverse complement strand
GTCGGCTCCAAATGTAACGGTTACTAAATCGTCCTCTTCATACATGCTGGTTAAATCAACTCTTACCAATACACTATCTCCGGGATTTAGAATAGGAATTTTTTTCCACCAATCAATTCTTCTGTTTATAAAATACCTTGTTGGCGATTCAATAGTTAGAGTATCACCGTTATCTAAAAATACAGTAAGTTTTTTCAGATCAATATTATCTGATTGTGTCTTTCCTTCGGAAAGAGAAACTGCCGCGATAATCCAGTTTCGCATTGGATATGGAGTATCGGCAATCTTCTTAAAAATTATGTTCTTTATTACGGTTGTTGTGAATGGTTTGGTGATTATTGTATCAGGAAGTAATGCATTAGGATCATATGAGGCGGCTATAAATAATGTGCCATTAAATGTTCTTGTTAATGTTCCGTATGCTATGCTATCCCGAATATCTATGGAAAGATTTTTTCTCTCTAATTCCATTTTATGTCCGACGCGGAAAGGGTAGATGGTTACATCAACTTTCCCCAGAATATCCATTGCACCGCCTTCGTCAAAGTTTGGCAGAAAAGAAGATATCACTGAATCTTCATTTACCAGCTGTTCAAGTGCATCCTGATCTGTAGTAGGTTCATTATCTGCAGGATCTACTATTGTATCTTCACTGCAAGAAATAAACAGGTTTATTCCGAACAATATCAAAAAGAATGGAATTGTCCGTAATAGAATTTTAGTTTTCATGTTAACCTCCTATTTTTGGTTATTATATGATTATTCCAATTTCAATAGCTTTGATAGGTAGAATCACTTAGTGGTTTAATAATCCAATATTAAATTTTAATGAAGTGTGTTTTTCTTAATGTTTTAATGCAATTTGGTGTTGATATATCACCGATCACTTATTGGCGATCAAATTCAGCTAATTCTTAAAGAGAATTTTATAATCCTTCGCTTTTCCTTTTTCCCACCAGTTTTCAGGTATTACTATCCAGTTTCCAATAAGCTGTGGATATATGCTATGTTTTTTTTCTATCCATTTCATTAAATAATATCTCAAATCTTTTTCAGTAGATTGAATAATTTGCTGCGGAATATCTTCGGGCTTAATTCCTACGCCACGTGTTAAATGTCCGCCGCCGCCGTTGCCGCGATAAGAATTTATTGCAACAGTGTATAACTTGTTCAGGTCAAATTCCGATCCATCCGAAAGACTTTTAATAGAAACTCTTTGTCCTTTACGTTTTGAAACATCAACGGTATAATTTATTCCTGCTGCAGATTCATAATTATAAAATCTTTCTTTTAATTCAGGTGCTTGATTTCTTTCCGAGTACCTAATATTTCCTTTATCATCTTTAGCAAAATTTAATAAATGATCGTTTTCATCTTTCATTTGATTGAACCATCCTTCGTAAGAATACTCAAGAAAATCTTTTATTTCCTTTCCGCTTAACTCCATTGTGTAAAGAAGGTTTTCGTACCTGTAAAGATTGAACATATCTCTAACAAAAACATTTCCTTCTTTAATCTCTGCATTAAACAATAACGGTGCCGTGAAAGAAATATCCGCTCCGGATATTTCAAGTTGGATCGTATGAATCAGATCAACAAATTCTGAAGGACCGAATAATGACTCTTTTGATGAAATGGTTTTTTCAAAATAACCGATTGGTCTTTCCACATATTCTTTAACTTCTTCGAACGAAAGAGAAAATTTGTTCATAAAATCTTTATCCGGTTCAAAGTCCTTTATCTGAATCACCTCACCGTTAATTTTTTCTTTATTCCACTGTCTACAGGTTTTATCGAATTCCATTTCAACATTTGCAACAGTAATAGTTCTTGCGCCGGCTAATGTTCCCAGAATCAATACCGTGTCATTATTTGTATTTGTTGTTGTAAAGTTCCATCCGGTGTGATCATGACCAACAAACACAATATCAAATCCCGGAACTTTTTCGGCAACAAGACGAGAAGCGTTTTCATTTTTATAAGTATTTTCATTCTGATCGTTATATGTAAAATCAACACCCGCATGGAAAAGTCCTATCATCAAATCGGGTTGTTCATTCTGCTTAATTATTTTTATCCATTTTTGAGCTGACTCAATCATATCCTCAAAATGCATTCCTTTCCAAATCTGTTCGGGAAGCCATTGTGGGATCGCAGGTGTAATTATTCCAAGAACAGCAATTTTAATTCCGTCTTTTTCAATTAAAGTGTATGGTTTGAAATATGGGTCGCTTGTATTATTATCAACCGCATTTGCAGCCATCCACGGAAAGTCAAGCTCTAATTTAAATTTATCATAAACATCATGTCCGGGTTCAATATCGTGGTTGCCGATCGTAGCAGCATCGTATTGCATATAGTTCATTACATCTGCATAAATATGAATTGTGTCTGTTTTTTCGAAATTGTAATAATAAACGACAGGGTCACCTTGAAGAATATCACCATTATCAAGTAGAATTACATGTTGATTTTCCTCTGCTCTTTCTTGTTTAAGATATGTCGTCACTTGAGCTAATGAAGAGTTTGTCGATCTGTTATTTCTAAGATCATAAGGAAATATTGCTCCATGTACATCACTTGTTTCTATTATTTTAAGATTTATTGTTTGTGCAGAAAGTGATGCAAGACATAATAAGCTTATGCAAAACGCAATAAATAATTTCTTTAACATTTATAAATCCTGTTGATTTTTGTTTGGCAAGATAATAAAGAGATAATTAAAAAGGCGATCTGAATTTTAATAAGCAAAAGAGATCTTTTGAATTAAATATATTTGAATACAAAATCGGTTTGTTCCAAATCACAGGCAATCAAATTTTAACCAATCAAACAGCATTTTTTATATAATTTTGAAGATAATCTTACAATTCTGTTATTTTTAAACTAAATATTTACTAATTTTGATACAGGAAAAATTTTATTAGGGCAGTTAATGCTTTGAGCAAATATTATTCTGTTTTATGCTGAATTTCCTTTGTAAGATTAGTTTTTGCTCCCGATCATTTTGAGTTCTGAAAACAGTTTTTGTTCATAATTATCACTTAATTCATCATTTACATTTAACCGCTCCCTGAACGGCGGTAAATATTTTCTTAATACCACATTAAAAGAGGTTTAGTATGACCGACTATACAAAAAAATTATTAGCGGATGTTAAAGCAAAAAATTCTAACGAACCTGAATTCCATCAGGCAGTTGAAGAAGTTTTGGAATCATTAGAACTTGTTCTTGAACGTCATCCGGAGTACCGTTCAATGAAAATACTTGAAAGAATGGTTGAACCGGAAAGAGTGATTATGTTCCGTGTTCCGTGGATGGATGATCAGGGAGAAATTCATATTAACCGCGGTTATAGAATTGAAATGAATAGCGCTATTGGTCCATACAAAGGTGGATTAAGATTTCACCCTTCTGTGACTCTTGGTATCTTGAAGTTCTTGGCATTCGAGCAGGTATTTAAAAACAGTTTAACAACTCTTCCTATGGGCGGAGGTAAAGGTGGTTCTGATTTCGATCCTAAAGGAAAAAGTGATCATGAAATTATGAGATTCTGCCAGAGCTTTATGATAGAACTTTTCCGGCATATTGGTGCTAATACTGATGTTCCCGCAGGTGATATTGGAGTCGGTGGAAAAGAAATTGGTTATCTGTTCGGGCAGTATAAAAGATTAAAAAATGAATTTACCGGCGTGCTTACTGGTAAAGGAATAAATTGGGGCGGTTCACTTATTCGTCCGGAAGCTACAGGATTTGGCTGTGTTTATTTTGCTCAGGAAATGTTAAAAACCAAGGAAACTTCTTTTGATGGTAAAATAGTTGCTATATCTGGATTTGGAAACGTTGCTTGGGGTGCTGCTCAGAAAGTTAATGATCTCGGTGGTAAAGTGGTTACTCTCTCCGGTCCAGATGGTTTTATTTATGATCCGGATGGTGTAAAAGGTGAAAAGGTTGATTATATGTTAAAACTTCGCTCAAGTAATAAAGATGCAGTTGAAGATTATTCAAAAGAATTTAAAGTAGAATTTTTCCCCGGTAAAAAACCATGGGAAGTTAAGGTTGATGTTGCACTTCCTTGTGCAACTCAAAATGAAATTTATGAAGATGATGCAAAGACACTTATTAAAAACGGATGTATGTGCGTATGTGAAGGCGCTAATATGCCAACTACAATTGAAGGTTACAAAGTATTTGCAGAAGCCGGAATTCTTTATGCGCCCGGTAAAGCTTCTAATGCAGGCGGTGTTGCTACATCAGGACTTGAAATGTCGCAGAATAGTATGAGATTACCTTGGCCAAGAGAAGAAGTTGATAAAAGATTACACGAAATAATGTTCAGAATCCACGATACATGTGTTACAACCGCTGAAAAATATGGAACACCTGGAAATTATGTTAATGGTGCAAACATCGCTGGTTTCTTAAAAGTTGCTGATGCAATGCTTGACCAGGGTCTGGTATAATAGTTAAGAATCTGGAATTATTAGGAAAGATTTAAGGCGGTCAGAAATGATCGCCTTTTTTATATTCATTTAAGAAACGTAAATTAATAAAACAAAGTTAGTAGTGTCATTCCAGCAAAAACCGTAACTTTTTTAGTGATGTTCGATACCCACTATATCGTTTGATCTTCCATTCCGCAAATCTTTAAACTTAAATCCCATAATTTTTTAGCTGCTTCTTCATCATACGATTCCGGTGAAGATTTCTTTTCTTTTTTAAGATAAAAATATTTTCCTGTAACACCTGCAACTTTAGGAGATGATGTGAGATAAACACTTGTTGCTGCACCTTGTTTTGGAGTAAGCAATTCACGTTTTACAAGATAATAACCAATATGTTTTGTCCAGGAAATTAATCCATCATTTCTTCCAAGATTTGATGCAACTCCACCAGGGTCTAAAGCGTTAACTGTTATTTCTGATTTTATTAGTTGCCGGGCAAGTGCATAAGTAAATAAAACATTTGCAAGCTTAGATTGTCCGTAAGCTTCTCTTCTTTCATAATTTTTGGGATTAGCAATATTCTCAAAATCGATTGATTTTCCTAAATGTGCAGATGAAGAAACATTTATTATTCGTGCAGATGAAGATTTTTTTAGTAAATCAATTAAAAGGAGTGTTAGATAAAAATGTCCCAGATGATTTGTTGCAAAAGTAAGTTCAATGCCGTCAACACTTTTTTTATAATCAGCAAATCTTGATCCTGCATTATTAATAAGTACATCAATCCTGCCATACTTTTGTTTTATTTGTTCTGAAAGTTGCTTTACTTCTTTAAGTGATGAGATATCTGTTTTAATAAACTCAGCTTGAACTTTATATTTTTTTTGCAGTTTGTTAACCAGTTCAAATCCCTTGTCATCACTTCTTGCAGTTAGAATCAAAATGAAGCCGAGCTTAGCTAATGCAATTGCAGTCGATTTACCAATTCCGGAAGTTGCTCCGGTTATAAGACAGGTTTTGTTGTTCATAATATTTTGTTCAGAATAGAACGGAGAAAAACTCCACTAACAAACTAAACTTTTAAAATTTCACCTTCAGATTTTGCAATAGTAACTGCACCGCAGGTATCACTAAACACATTAACAGTGGTTCTACACATATCGAGAATTCTGTCAACAGCAAGGATTAATCCTACGCCTTCAAGCGGGAGACCAACGGCAGTAAGTACAACAGATATCATAACTAGTCCGGCCATTGGAATACCTGCAGCACCAATAGAAGCTAAGAGAGCAGTTATTACTACTATCATTTGTTGAATAAAAGACAGTTCAATTCCATAAGCTTGTGCAATGAACATTGCCGCGACGCATTCATAAAGTGCCGTGCCATCCATATTAACAGTTGCCCCGAGTGGAAGTACGAAGCTGGTAATTTTATTTGAAACACCCGCATTATTTTCAATTGCATCCATCGTTAACGGTAAAGTAGCAGAGGAAGATGAAGTTGAAAATGCAGTAATAAGCGGAAGAGACATTGCTTTTAAATGTTCAAACGGATGAACCTTTGCAATAAATTTTAAGATCAGCGGGAGAGTAACAAATGCGTGAAAAGTCAATCCTCCAAGTACGGTTAACATATAAATACCGAGATGCTCAACCATATTTAAAAGTTTTGATTTATCAGCAGCCTGGTCAGCAACTACTCCTGTAACAATTCCCAAAATTCCAATCGGCGCAAATTTTATTATGAATGAAGTAAGTTTCATCATAACTTCAAAGCTGGCATTGAATAAGTCGATCATAAAAACAGAATATTTACTTTCAACTTTTGTAATGAAATAGCCGAATAGAATTGAAAAGAAAATTATTGCCAACATATCAGCTTCTACTAAAGCAGAAAAAATATTTGTCGGAATAATTCTCATTACAATATTTCCGACTCCTCCGGAAACAGCAGTTAATTCCGGAACTTCCATTTGAAATCCCAGATCAGCACCAATTCCCGGTTTAATTAGATTAACTAAAATCAACCCGGTTATGATTGCAAACAAACTTGTCATTAAATAGTATGAGATCGTTTTTAAGCCAAGCCTGCCGAGACTTTGAGCGCCTCCGATATTTGTAACACCCGAAACTATAGAAGTAAGAATAAGCGGAACGATTATAAGTTTCAAAGCACGGAGAAACAGATCGCCAAGCCATCGTACATAATCAGCATATTGAGGAATTGTTAATCCCAATATAATTGCGACAATGAATGCAATAATAATTTGCCAGTGAAGTTTTAATTTTAACATAAAAATATCTTATAAAATGTTCTTTAAAATCTCATCGCAAACCGCATATCCTTTTTTTGTCAATTTGATGAGATTGCTATTTGTTTCAAGAAAATTTTCTTTCTTTAATGATTCAAAATAATCATAATTTTTCTTTATCCAATCGTTATTGAATTTATTGGCGTATTCATTTGTATTAAGTCCATTACTTCTGAGTGCAAGCATTACGTATTCATCGTGTATTTGCTCATCGGTTAATACTTCTGAATTCATTACAGCGTGATTATTCTTTTCAACTTCAGCAATATATCTTTTTAAGCTTGAAAAATTCCACCAGCGTTTTCCTTCAACAAAAGAATGTGCGGAGGTTCCGAATCCAATATACTCGCGATGTTTCCAGTATGCTTTGTTATGAACACATTCAAAACCAGGCTTTGAAAAATTAGAAACTTCATATTGAATATATCCGGCTTTTTCAAAATGATCAATTGTTATTTCATAAAGTTCGGCATCATAATCGTCATCTTGAATTTTTACTTTTCCATCTAAAACCATTTTGTTCAGTATTGTGCCTTGCTCAAGAATTAAACTGTACGCAGAGATGTGTTTAATCGGAAGGGACAAAGTTATATCAAGATTAGAAATCCATTTTTCTTTTGTTTGATATGGCAGATTAAAAATCAAATCGATGCTGATATTTTCAAATCCTGCTTCTGAAGCATTATGAACGGTTTGAATTGCCGTTTCTTTGTCGTGAATTCTAGTGAGGAATTTTAAATCATCTTCATTAAAAGATTGAATACCGATACTGATTCTGTTTATTCCCGATTGTCTAAATTCTCTCAATTTATTGTAATTAACGGTTCCGGGATTAGTTTCCAGCGTGATCTCAGCTTCCGGCAATATTGAAAAATTATTATTCAGTTCATCAAGAATTTGCTTAATGTAATTTGCATTCATCAACGAAGGAGTGCC
>JALHTS010000209.1 GCA_022865965.1 Ignavibacteriaceae bacterium | reverse complement strand
ATCAGCTAAAAAGATACAATCCCCTTTCTTCACTTTCTGGGGCAAGGAAGGAAAGGTAACAGATACTTCCTGTTCGTCCCCGGGAACCTCGCGGTTAGTAAGAATAAAAAATGAATCTTCTTTTAAGAAAATGGGCTCTGTTTTAATCTTCCCAATTCTTATCTTTGGCCCTCCCAAATCCTGAAGGATGGCCACAGATTCATTTGTCTTCAAAGAAGCCCAGCGGATATTTTCGATAACTTGATGGCGTTCTTTATGGCTTCCATGAGCAAAATTTAAACGGGCAACATCCATGCCCCCTTGAATCAGCTTCTCTATTTTTTCATAAGAATTGCTCGCCGGCCCAATAGTACATACTATTTTAGTTTTTATCATTATACTCATTTTTAATTATCTCCTGATAAATGGTTATAGTTTTATTTTTAAGACCTATTATGGAAAGAGAAAAAAATGGAAATACTAATAAAATTAAGTACACTATTTAACCGGTTTTATCTTATTTATAAAACAACCTTCCCTCTACTTTACTGCTAATATTCTGATGATTTCTTAAATATTCTTCCAATACCCCTTGAGCGGAAGTAGAAACTACCTTGCCCTGACCGGAAGCCAGCAGCTCTTTTTGAGTAATATTGAGATAGTCAGCGCAGCTGCCAAAAGAATAATTCTGCAGACAGATTCTATATTGCTTTTTATTGTCAACCGGTTTCCCTTTAAATTTAAGGGATTCTAACTTTTTGGTCAAATCATTGTAAATCGCTTCTATACCAGTGCTCACCTGGTAACATTCACCTTCACTGTTCCGATTCTCTTTTCGCATAATATACTTAAATATTTTTTTTAGTTGTTGCCCGGTAATGGAAAATCTCCTCAAGGTATCATCATAAGGAAAACAAGTCCTTAAATCCCCTAAAGTAATCATCGGGCCAAATTCTTTAACCCGGACAGATCCGGCGCCAACAAACATCACATCACATTCAGCAATCTCAGCAAAAGCATCAGCAATAAGATTACCTAAAGAGGTCTCAATCATCCGATGAGGGTGTGTTAACTTTTCTGCCAACTTGCAAACCAAACTATTGTATTTACGGTCAACTTTCTTCTTATATGATTCAATGTAATCCATGAGTGCCTTATCAGGGTTGGCCAGCTTGTTATTAATCGGAATCAACTGCCAATTGTAATCTACGATACTATTGGTGCCATCATCTACCACCAGGTCAAAACGGCCGACCTGGTTGGTTCCTACGCCGGCTTGAGAAATTAAAATGTTATTCACCTTGGCCGGCTTATCCAGTATGGTGTGCGAATGACCGCCGATAATAAGGTCCACTCCCCATTCCGGTTTGAGCATTTTAGCCAACTCTAAATCTGATTCATAACCAATGTGAGACAAAACAATAGTCAAATCAATATCATCGTTTTTGTAGGCATTCGTAATTTTTCCAACTTCGGTGCTGGCTTCTTCCAGACTGACAAAACTGCCGATTAAGTTATCTTGATTAAGGGAATCCATAACTTTTTCTGTAATAATTCCGGTAAAAAGAATATCAAAACCAGCCTTTTTGATAATCAAATAGGGCTGCATCAATCTTTTGTAATATTTTTTGATGTATAAATTAGCAATAACAATGGGAAAATTGGCCATCTTTTCCAGAAACAATAGATGCGGTAAACCATAATCAAATTCATGGTTGCCCAATGATACGACATCCGGTGCCAGGTAATTCATGATTTCCATAGTAGAAATACCTTTTGTATTCCGAATCAATCAAAGAACCCTGAACCATATCGCCGGAAATTAAATACAGAACATTTTCCTCTTCTTCCCGCACTTTATTGATATAGCCGGATAATAAGGCCAATCCGCCGATCAACTCGCCCTTTTCTCCCTGCACTTCGGCCAGAAAATCGCCGTGCATGTCATTGGATTGACTCCTACACAAAGGAAACAACCTCAAATAATAGTTTTAACAACATTTGTGTTAAAACGAGGTTAATATTTTCTTCTGAAATATTAACTCCAATAGTAAAGGCAAGCAAATCCCCTATAATCTCGGTTTCAGAAAGGATGCTGAATGTAATATAAAAAATTATACTTTATATAAAACCCTTTCTGACTAAGGTTGTAAATAAAACTGTAAAAATACCTACTAATATTTTTTGAATAAAATTTAATTTAACATCAATGAAGTAATTTTTATTTTTGTAAAAGTTATAATCTGCAGGTAGATGTGCTT
>JALHTS010000208.1 GCA_022865965.1 Ignavibacteriaceae bacterium | reverse complement strand
CAGCAGAATACAATATCATCCGGTTGGCGGCACTTTTGATCTAACATTTTATTTGAAGGCAGAGGCTTCACTCAGCTCGCTGTTCATTCCCTGATTTATATCCTTAGAAAAATCAGGCACTAAGATTATTTAACAAATCAATAACTTTATCAAACTCTTTTAACTTCTCAAAAAAATAATCAGCGCCTTTTTCAAAGGCTTTAGATTTAAATTGTTCAGAAGAGTAGTTTGTGAAGACTATTACAGTGTGGGGATTTGTATTGCTTTTAATTTCTTTAAGAACTTCATATCCGCTTCCATCATTCAAATTTAAATCAAGTATAGTGATATCCGGCTTAACAGTTTTTAATAATTCTATTGCTTGACCGACACTATCGGCTTCGCCAATAATATTTATATGCTTCATTTTGGAAAGCATCATTTTCAGACTAATCCTGATGCTTATCGAGTCATCAACAATTAAGACTTTAAGTTTTTTCATAAGATTAAGTAGTAGAAATAATTAACAGGACTACAAAATTCTTTTATGGTAAATTTAATTGGTATAAAAGCCATCTATTTATAGTATTAATTCTATACATTAGAAAATTAATCTATCAGTTTATTTTCCATAGCATAGTGAATTAGATCCGCATTTGTTTTTAAGCCAAGCTTATTAAGAATTCTACTGCGATAGGTATTTACAGTACTTGTACCGAGTTTCAATTCAGCAGCAATATTAACTTGCGACTTTCCGCGAGCCATAAGTTTTAAGACTTGAAATTCACGGTCTGAAAGAGATTCGTGCAACTGTTCATACTTGGTTTCTTTTTTAAAAATTATTTTTTTTGTAATCAGAGGACTTATATATTTTCCTCCCTGAGCAACTTTGCGAATAGCCGTAATAAGTTCTTCAGTTGCAGTCTCTTTAGTTAAATATCCCGAAGCACCGGCCTTTATGCTTCGCTCTGCAAACTGATCTTCTGGATACATGCTGAGAATTAAGACATGCAAGTCGGGCTTGAGTACTTTTAATTCTTTCAAAATATCCAAACCACTTTTACCAGGAATGTTAATATCCAGGATAAGAACATCAACGTCGTTCTGTGTAATAAAAGAAATGATATCGTTAGGATTATCAGCTTCGCCGACAATTTTTAAATCAGTTTCAAACAGCAGAAGTTTTTTTAATCCTTCACGGATAAGGAGATGATCATCAGCAATGAAAATCTTTAATTGATTTTCCATAAGCCCTTCGTTTTTAGATTACAACTCTTAAAAATATTAACAATAAAAAATAATATATTATCAAGACTTTTTTAATGGAATTGAAACTAATAATTCAGTTCCTTTGCCGGGATAACTTTTAATATCCATATTACCGCCAAGTAAAATTGCCCTTTCTCTAATTCCAAGAATTCCAAAAGATTTACCGGGAATATTTTCTAAGTTCTTGATTCCCTTGCCATTGTCAGCCACAGACAAAATAACCCTTTCGTTTTCACAACTAATTTTAACTTCAACATTATCCGCACCGGAGTGCCTCATTACATTAGTAAGGGCTTCCTGTATTATTCTGAATATTGTAATATTTAAGTCACTATCAAAATTATGTTTTTTGCAATTATAATTTAATTTGCATTTTATTCCGGATCTGCCACTAAACTCTTTAATCTGCCAATCGATTGCATCATACAATTCAAGATTTAACAGTACTTCCGGTCTTAGTTCGGTTATAATTTTTCTAACACGTTTTACTGATATGTCAAGAAGTTCAGACATAGCACCTATTTCTTTTTCAAAATATTCAGTATCACTATTTTTAAATTGAACAGTGAGTTCCTTACCCATCATTACAAGATTCATCTTAATTGATGTTAAAAGTTGTCCAAGTTCATCATGCAATTCTCTTGAAATAGCGGCTCGTTCTTCTTCGCGGATGGACTGTAAATGAAATGTTAATGCTCTGAGTTCTTCTCTGGATTTTTTAATCTCCTCTTCAGATTTTTTTCTCCAGGTTACATCAAGAGCGGAAACAAGTTTTGCTTTTCTACCCTGATGGTCAAGGGCATTGGATCTTATTTCAACATCAATTATGGAACCGTCTTTTTTCAAGTGCTGCCAGCCGGAAGAATATTCCAGACCATAATGAGCTGTTTTAATATTTTCGAGAAGTTTAGAAACCTCCTCCTGAGGTCTTATATCTTTTAAAGTCATGGAAAGAAATTCTTCCCTGGAGTATCCATAATTATAAATGGCAGCCTCGTTTACATCCAAGAAACTCAAGGTTTCAAGATCATAAACCCACATAGGATTTGGATTGGAGGTAAAAAGTTCCTTATATCGTTTTTCACTTTCTGTTAAAATAT
>JALHTS010000207.1 GCA_022865965.1 Ignavibacteriaceae bacterium | reverse complement strand
CATTTATTAAAGCCTTTGAAGTTGAATATGATGAGAGATTTCTTTTGAAAGAACCTGAATAGATTATTTCGTCCCTAACGGGACTTTATTAAAGTGTTGCGTAAATTTTATTACCAACATTATATCCCTAACGGGATATGAAAATTGTAATTGAATTAAAAATTAATGTCCCGATAAGGACAACATTTTGGTAGAAACCCAGAAAGAATAATGAAAAAGAAGTCCGGTAGGGACGATATAGTTTACATTGAAATAAAGAAATGATGAAAAAACGATTTTACATATTAATCTTTTTATTAATTGCAATTGTGGAAGTCAAACCACAGCTCCTTCCCGTACTTGGTGGTCAGCGCGCAGGTATTTCCACAGCCCAGTTCTTGAAAATTGGTGTCGGTGGAAGAGCATCAGCAATGGGAGATGCTTTTGTTGCAGTAGCAAATGATGCTTCCGCTTTATACTGGAATCCTGCCGGACTTACACAGTTCAATGAACATCAGGTTATTTTTTCCCACAACGATTGGGTTGTTGATATTAACCACGATTTTATTGGTGGTGTATATCATCTTGATGAAACAAATACATTTGGTGTTTCATTAACTTCTCTTTCTATGGATGAAATGAAAGTTACAACTGAATATGCTCCATTTGGAACCGGAGAATATTTTGGATTCAGTGATATTGCTATTGCACTATCTTATTCAAGAAAGATGACAGATCAGTTCAGTTTCGGTGGAACTGTCAGATATATTGAAGAGACACTCGACAAACTTAAAATGCGCGGGTTTATGATTGATCTTGGTACTTTTTATTGGACTGGATTAGGATCAACGCGATTTGCAGTTACAGTTACAAATTTTGGAAATGATCTTGCTCCCGATGGCGAAGTTATCCTGGTTGGAAGCAGAACAAAATCCGACTGGCAGTCCTTTTCACCGCCGACAATGTTTAGAATCGGGTTTGCTTTAGAACCTTACCAGGATGATGAACACATAATTACAACATCAATCCAACTGAATCATCCAAATGATAACAGTGAAAATATTTCAACAGGATTTGAATACAGCTGGAACAAAACTGTATTTCTGCGTGGTGGGTATAAGTTCAATGTTGAAGAGCAGAATTTTACTTTCGGAGCCGGAGTAAATGCACCAATAAGCATTGCACAGTTTTCTCTGGATTATGCTTATTCCAATTTTTCAAGATTAGGTTCTGCTCACAGATTTTCAATTATACTTGGCTTATGATAAAAATTAAATTTCTGAAATACATTTTTGTAATAGTAATTTTATTTCTTGCAATTTCCTGCAATGATAAGTTTGATATAACACAATTTCAAACTGATGATCCCGGGAACATTGCAGGCGATACAATTTATATTAAGCTAAATCCTGAGTGGGGAGGTTTTAATCATCCGGAAGATGTTATTATCGGACGAGAGCCAATGATTTATGTTGCCGATACTGATAATGATCAAATTGTAATGCTCAATCTTGATGGGCAAAGATTAAGTACACGATTTATTAAACATCCGGTAGCAATTGCACAAGATTACAGATTAAATTTAATAGTCTGTGCTCAGTTCGATACTTTAGGGCAAACATTCAGTGCTGTTTATAAAATTGATTTAGTAGCCTCAAATCATAATTTAGCAACTGCTCCAATCAAAAGAATTTTACCTCAGCTGGCTGATTTAAATAAACCAGATAGAAAATATACCGGGGCTGCTGTTTTTTATGATAACTCTTATTTAATTGCCAGAACAGGACCTAACAATTCTAACTTAATTGATCCGGATAATTCCTTATTGAAATTTGTGGTTAAGGATAATGGTACTAAAGACTCTCTTATTGGCAGAGTGCCTTTACTTGATCCTACTAGCACTGGCATATTATCTGTTAACAAAGTAAGTTCAGTTAAATCATTCAATAAAAGAAGTTATGATATAGTAATTACTCTTATTGGAGATAACAGTTTTAAAACGCAGTGGTTCAAATATGTCAGTTCACAGGATTTTACCGGGTATCAGAATAACCTTACTCCTGCCGCAAGTGATCTAATGGCACCAGGTTTTTTTAGCACGCCCGAAGGTTCAGAAATTGATGCTTCCGGTAACATATATGTTGCAGAAGCTTCACGAGACAGCGTTTATAAGTTTAATTCATTCGGAGATAAATTAATTGGATTTGGCGGGCCAACAGTTTTTTCCGAACCTTTTGCAGTCGCATATTTTGATAAAATACTTTATGTGGCTGACCGGGGAAATGACAGAATACTACGATTCATTTTATCAACGGATTTATAATGATTTATTTGAAATTGTTTTTCTTATTTATTTTTACTTCTATTTCATTTTCTCAAATTGTTCCAATTTCTGAAATGAGATTAAATGATGCCAATGGTGTGCCTGTTGGTGTCAATCAAATTTTTACAATCGAAGGTGTTGTTACTTCATCTAATCAATTAGGTGTTGCTGGCCCGGCAACAATTCAGGATTTGACAGGTGGAATGGCAATTTATGGTTCTCCCTTTGTTAGCCTTGTTAATATTGGTGATTCAGTTACTGTAACAGCATTATTAACAAATTATAATGGTTTAGCTGAATTAAGTGCTACTGCTTCAGGTTTTATGTTAGTTAATCGTAGCTCTGGAAATTATTTTGATACTACAATTGTAACAATATCTCAAATTGTAAATCAACAATGGAATGGACTTGAGGAATTTGAAAGTCGCTTAATAAGAATTAACAATGTTACAATTAGTGGAACAGGAAGTTTTTCTGGTAATACTAATTATAATATATCTGATGCAACAGGAACACTTCTTCAAGGATTAAGGATAGACACTGATGTAACAACTATCGTTGGTAGCGCCATTCCTACAAGTCCTGTTGATTTGATAGGAGTATTAGGTCAACATGATTATACAGCACCTTTTAGTACTGACTATCAAATCCTACCAAGATTTGTTTTGGATATTATCGATGATGGTTCGCCACTGATTTTAAATCCAGTATTTGCAGCCGGAATAGATACTTCATCCTTTACAGTTTATTTTAACACTGCACGAAACGGTAACAGCCAGGTTAAGTATGGATTGACATCAGCACTTGAGTTGGATTCGGTAGTTATAAATGATGATACAACAAACCATGTTGTACCTGTCATTGGATTACAAGCCGGTACACTTTATTATTTCAAAGCATATTCTACAAATCTTGAAGGAACAAGTTTTAGCACTTTGCAGTCAGTCTCAACTGCTTCAACTGATACCTCAATTGGCAAAATTAATATTTACTTTAATTTCTCTGTTGATACAACAGCAGCAATTCCTGGAAATAATGCTATTGGTAATGTAAATTTTGAACAAAAATTAATTGAAAGAATTAATGCAGCGAACTATTCGATTGACTTAGCTCTTTACAGTTTTTCCGATAAACCTAATATTGCTAATGCACTTGTAGTAGCTCAGAATCGTGATGTAAAAATTAGAGTCGTTTATCAAAACCGCTTAATTCAAAACAGTATGCAAACACTTATTGATGCTGGCATCCCATATATTCAAAGAAATGCCAGTTTATACGGAATTATGCACAATAAGTTTTTTATTTTTGATGCGCGTGATTCACATCAAAGTAATGATTGGGTTTGGACAGGATCGTGGAATGTTACAGCCCTCGAAAGTACATGGAAAAATAATATTGTAGAAGTAAATGATCCTACTCTAGCCTATGCATATACTATTGAATTTCAAGAAATGTGGGGAGACACAAGCGATATACCAAATATTTCATTAGCCAAATTCGGCAGCCTGAAGTCTGATAATACACAACATTTTTTTAATATAGGTGGGCGGGATGTTCAATTATATTTTAGTCCTTCTGATGGTACAAACTCAAAAATCATTAATGCTGTAAATACTACAAATAAAAATATATATTTTGCTCAATACACGTTTACAAGATCCGATATTGAGTATGCAATACATCAAAAATTTAATTCAGGTGTTTCGGATATTCGTGGAATAATCGAGGAAGATACCGATCCTTATACTCAATACAATAATCTAGCTTTATACGCAGAAATGTATCCCGCAAATGGAAATACACAGCATCATAAATACGCAATATTTGATGCAACAGAATTCTCAAGTGATCCGATTACTATTGCGGGTTCACACAACTGGTCTAACGCAGCTGAAGAAAATAATGATGAAAATACTCTAGTTATTCATGATATATATATTGCTAACCAGTTTATGCAGGAATTTAAAAAACGTTATAATGAAGCTGGTGGAACGGGAATATTTGTAATTCCTGTAACCGATGTTGAAGATTATGGAATAACAGAGTTTAATTATTCATTGCATCAGAACTATCCTAATCCATTCAACCCGGTTACCACAATCCGATTTGAAGTACCGTATTCTCAAAAAGTTGAGCTAAAAGTATTTGATATTCTCGGCAGGGAAGTAAGAGAATTATACAATGATATTGCACCGGCAGGGGTGATTGCTATTGACTTCAAGGCAGATGATTTAGCCAGCGGTGTGTATATATACAGATTAAAAGCAGAGAATTTTATTGATACGAAGAAGCTTCTTTTACTTAAATAAAGACAGCTTATCTACTACAGTGAAATTTGTATAAAAAGGCTTCAATACTTAATTTTGGCCTTCTATTTTCATACTATTAAGGATCAAAATGAGCGAAAAAAAAGGTAAAATATTACAAATAATCGGACCCGTTGTTGATATTGAATTTGAAGAAGGTCACCTGCCTGAAATTTATAATGCATTAAGTATTCCTAGAACTTCAGTTGAGGGTGTTAAAGAAAATCTAACCTGCGAAGTTCAGCTGCATCTTGGTGAAGATCGTGTACGAGCAGTTGCAATGGATTCTACAGATGGTCTAGTTAGAGGTATGGATGTTTTCGATCTTGGTCAACCCATTTCTATTCCGGTTGGTCCTTCAACTCTGGGAAGATTAATAAATGTCGTTGGTAAAGGAATTGACGGCTTAGGTGAAATAAAAGCTGAAAAGAAATATCCAATTCACAGACCTTCACCTTTTTTTAAAAATCTTTCAACACAACAAGAGATGTTTGAAACAGGTATTAAAGTTATTGATTTGATGGAACCTTACAGTCGTGGTGGTAAAACGGGTTTATTCGGTGGTGCCGGAGTTGGTAAAACAGTTATTATTCAGGAGTTGATAAATAATATTGCAAAACAACATGGCGGTTATTCGGTATTTGCAGGAGTTGGTGAAAGAACAAGAGAAGGAAATGATCTCTGGCTTGAAATGAAAGAGTCTGGTGTTATTGATAAAACAGCACTCGTATTTGGTCAGATGAATGAGCCGCCGGGAGCACGTTTAAGAGTTGCCCTTACCGGATTAACTATTGCTGAATATTTTCGCGATGAAGAGGGAAGAGATGTACTTCTTTTTATTGATAATATTTTCCGTTTTACACAAGCCGGTTCAGAAGTTTCTGCTTTGCTAGGAAGAATGCCTTCTGCAGTTGGATATCAACCAAACCTTGCAACAGAAATGGGTGCATTGCAGGAAAGAATTACTTCAACAGATAAAGGATCTATTACTTCTGTTCAGGCTATTTATGTTCCGGCAGATGATTTAACAGACCCTGCTCCCGCAGCAGTTTTTGTTCACCTCGATGCTACAACAGTATTGAGCAGACAAATATCAGAGCTAGGTATTTATCCGGCAGTTGATCCGCTTGATTCTACATCAAGAATTCTTGAACCGGGAATACTCGGTCAGGAACATTACGATGTAGCTAAAAATTGTACAGAAATTCTTCAACACTATAAGGATCTTCAGGATATTATTAACATTCTCGGTATGGATGAATTGTCAGACGAAGACAAGGTTGTTGTAAGAAGAGCCAGAAGAATACAAAGATTTTTCAGTCAGCCTTTTCATGTAGCTGAACAGTTTACCGGTTATGCAGGTAAGTATGTGAAGCTTGAAGATACTATAAGAAGCTTCAAAGGAATAATTGACGGTAAGTATGATGATCTTCCGGAAGCAGCTTTTATGTATTGCGGATCGATTGAAGATGTAGTGGAAAAAGCAAAAGGTATGGAATAATGTCTGGATTGTTCCTTGAGATATTAACACCGTCGAAGTCGGCTTTTAAAGGTGAGATCAGTTCAATTACCGTTCCCGGATCAAAGGGAAGTTTTCAGGTATTGGTAAACCATGCGCCTATTGTAAGCACTCTTGAAGTTGGGCATATAAAAGTTGAACTAAATGATAAAACAACTCAAGACTATGCTACAGGCGGCGGGACTATTGAGGTTAACAATAATAAAATTTTGTTATTAGCCGACTCAATTGAAAAAGTTGAAGAGATTGATGTTGAGAGGGCAAGACAGGCTAAAGAGCGCGCTGAAGAAAGACTTTCAAGAAGAAATATTGATAAAGAAATTGATGCAAAAAGAGCCGAGCTTGCGTTAGCAAGAGCAATTAACCGGTTAAAACTTAAAGAAAAATAAACAATAAGAATTATTTTAGATTATAGAAGGATAGTTGATTTTATTAGCTATCCTTTTTTTATTTAACATTCAAATAACCATCGCTAAGTACGATTTGTTTCAGGACTGATGACTCAGCTATATGTTCATTCAGTTTGTTGAAGTACTCTATAAGGTATGATAATCTCAGATTCTCATCTTTAAGTATTAACAACTCCTGCTGTTGTTCTAAAGTTAAACCGGATTTTTCCGCAACCTTAAAAGATTTTGTCTCAATTTCTTTGAATCGCTTCCAGAAGGATTCCTCAAGATGAAAATTTGCTTTATTTAAAATCTCTTCAAATTTTTCTTTCATCTTATCTAGTAAACTAAAATCAATTATGTTGTCATCATCTTCATATTCTGTTGCTTCAGCTTCAAGATAACCGTCTGGATTCATTGATATTTCACCAATTAAGTATCTTTTAATGCCTTGAACAATAATATCTGATTCTCCGGTTTCATAATATTTTATGACCTCGCTTACTCGCGTAAAGACTCCAACATTAGAAATTCTTGTTCCGAATTTAGCAACAGTTATAAATCCCGAACCTTCGCTCATACATCTTTTGAGAAGCTTTCTATATCTTTCTTCAAAAATATGCAAAGGATATCTAGAGTTGGGAAATACAACCAATTGAAGAGGGAATATGGGTATCTTTTTCATTAATTTTAAAAATTCTGGTAAGAACACGTCACAGATTCAGTTGGAAATCTAAGTCGTGTTCCTACAGATAATAATAAATTATTTCTTAGCCTTAGAAAACAATTCTGCTGCTTTATCCCAATTAATGACGTTCCACCAGTTCTCAATGTATTCAGGTCTTCTGTTCTGATATTTGAGATAGTATGCATGTTCCCAAACATCAAGTCCAAGAATCGGTGTGCCTTTTACTTCAGCAACACTTGCCTGTCCGGTAGGCAGGTCCATCAAAGGATTATCCTGATTTGGTGTAGATGTAACAACAAGTTTTCCACTGGAAACAACAAGCCAAGCCCATCCTGAACCGAAGCGAATTGCTGCAGCACTTTTGAACTGAGATTTAAAATCGGTAAACGAACCAAATGCAGATTTAATTGCATCACCAAGTGCTCCTGATGGTTCGCCGCTGCCGTTTTGTTTCATTAAAGTCCAGAACAAAGAATGATTCCAGTGTCCGCCGCCGTTATTTCTAACAGCAACAGGATATTTGGAAATGTTTGCCATCAAATCTTCCAGAGATTTTCCTTCCATCTCTGTCCCTTCAACAGCTTTATTAAGATTTGTAACATAAGCGTTATGATGTTTTGTATGATGAATTTCCATAGTCATTTTATCTATATATGGTTCAAGTGCATCATAAGCATAAGGTAATACGGGCAATTCAAATTTAGCCATAGCGTTATCTAACCTCTTTATATTTTGTTTTGATAAATTTTCTAGTGTTGACTGCACCGGACCGAATGCCGAAACAATCGGCATTGCTCCAAGTGCCATAATAATTTTTCTTCTTTTCATATCTAATCCTTTTGATTAAATTAAACTCCAAAGGATTCACCACATCCGCAAGTTTTTGTAGCGTTAGGATTGTCAAAAACGAATCCTTTGCCGTTAAGTCCATCAGAAAAATCTAATTCTGTTCCACTCAGATAAAATAAACTTTTGCCATCAATAATAAGTTTAACACCATCTGTTTCTATAACAGAATCACCTTCACGTGTAGCAGAATCGAATCCGAGAGAATAAGTAAGTCCTGAACATCCACCACCTTTAACACCAACCCTTAAACCGAAATCAGCAGAAATTTTATTTTCCTGCATTATTCTTTTTATTTCTTTTGATGCTTTTTCAGTAATAGTAATTTCAGATTGAACTTTTAAGTCATTCATAATTTTATCTACTCCATATTTAAAAGTGAAATGGATCACCTGGTTGAGCAGTGGCAAATTCAGGATAGTTTACTTTCCAGCTTTGTTGATTAACTTTTACAAATACCTTCTCGGTCTCAAGCTGATTGGCAAATACATATGCATATTTTTCAGCTTGAGGATAAGTGATTTTGATTCCTTTTTTCTCAAAATAGCTTCTTATTCCGTATTGTAAATCCCGGAAAAAGAAATTTGAATTATGAAATAATGGAAATCTTGTTTTCAGGAAATTTAATATTTGGTCTTTTTCTTGTGAAAGAATATTCTCATTTTTTTTCAATTTGTCCCTCGTAAATAATTTATATGTAAAATAATAGCTCTAATAACGGTTATATAATATGAACTAACTTAGTTTCCTGAAATACTTTATCAAGTTTTTGCTGAACTAGAATCAATGGGTCTCGTATTTTACAGAAATTCAAATGGAGACAATCAT